>CBDUSV010000205.1:0-5539 GCA_965369885.1 uncultured bacterium | reverse complement strand
GCCGCCGTTGAGCTAGCCCCATTTCTCCCCGCCCGGCTCCAGATCCTTGATGATGACGGTTTCGTCCTCGACGGCGATATCGAACGACCAGGGCTTTCGCGGCGCCGGGCCTTCCAGCACCTTGCCGCCCTGGGCCGGGTCGAACACGCTTTGGTGGCAGGTGCAGACCAGAAGCGGGTTGGGGAATTTGTTGGTCTTCAAGAGCCGGGCCATGTGGACCGGCACCTCGCTCAGCTTGGTGTAGATATTGATGGGACAGCCTTCGTGGGGGCAGAGCCGGCTCACGGCTAAGATGTTGTGTTTAAGGCCCAGACGGCGGCCGATGGCGGCGGGAAGGCGGACCAGGTAACCGGGAAAGCTGCTGGGCCGGAGACCGCGATGGGTCTTGATCAGCTTGGTGAATTCGAATTCGGCCACCGACCAGGATGATTTGAGACGCTCGAGCGGCACCGATGTTGTATTGGGCGCCTTCGTGCCGGCGCCCATGGCCAAGCGGGCCCAGCCACTACCAAACAGCCCACCACCTAGCAGAAGGGCGGGCAACGCGGTGCCCGCCCTGGCGAGAAGCCTTAGGAACCCTCGCCGTTCAAACATCAAAATCCGGGCTCACCCGGGCGCACCGAATATTCGCTGCCGAGACCGCCGCGCCGGCCCGGCTTGAAGGCCGAGGCCCCCTTGGGCAGGCCGGTGACCACGATCTCGCCGCCCTTGACGTCGAAATTGAACTGGGCCAGGGCCTTCTTGGCCCGTCCGCCCTTGACCGGCTTCACTTCGTTGGTGACGTCGAAGACGGTCATGTGGCAGGGGCAGAGGATCGCCGCCGGCTTTTTCATCTTCTTGGCGCTGAGCTGGTGGAACTCCTTCGGGTCGGTCATGTACTGGGTCTCGCAGCGGTAATGGGTGCAGTGCAGGTCGACCACCAGATACTTCGCCTTCTCGCCGCCGCCGCGCTTGGCGGCAATCTCGTCGGGCAGGCGGATGACGACGCCGGGGATCCTTTCGGCGACGTCCTGCTCGCCGCCGGTGGCGAGCTTGCGCTTGATCACGGTGGGATAACGGAACTTGACCGCATCCCACGGCTTTTTGAGTTGCGACAGTTTCGCCGCCCGGACCGGACCCGCGGCCTGGGCCTTGCGGCTCAGCAATGGCAGCAGGGTCCCGACAAAGGGAATCGCCGCCAGCATCTTCAACAATTTGCGCCGGGTCTCGGTGCAGGTGGCGCAGGGTTCATCTGAATGACGTTCCATAAACATTTTCCTCTCCCTATTCGGCGCCCCAAAGGGCTTTCATCCTGGTTTCTCGAAAGACCGCAAGCTCCGTCTAAGACAGCCGAACGATATTGCTGTTGCCGTTGTCCGCGTACCAGACATAACCGTCCTCGTCGGTGATGATCTGGCGGATGCGGGCGCGGCGCACCGGCATTTGCCACTCACCGGTGAACTTCCCGGTCCTGGAATCGAAGCGGCTGACCTGGTTGCTGATGAACTCGCCGACGAAAATTTCCCCGGCGCCGTTCGAGGTGAGGGCATAGGCCCCGGCCAGCGGCGCCGCCGGCAGATCGTACTCCTTCATCTTGAAGGTCTTGGGATCGATGTAACCGATCTTGTGCTTGTTCCACTCGGAAAACCAGATCCGTCCCTTGGGGTCGATGGTCAGCCGCCGCGGCCCCGATTTCTTGGTCGGGGTCGGGAACTCGGTGATCTTGTGGGTCTTGGCGTCGATCTTGCCGATATAGTCCGAGCCCACCGGGGCGAACCACATATCGCCGGCGAAATCGACCTGAAGGCCGTAGGGCCGGGACCCCCGCTTGCCGGCAAACCGGGCCTGGACTTCCCAGGTCTTGCCGGTGTCGGGGTCGAGCTTGACGATGGTGCTGAGCCACTCGTTGGTGCACCAGAGATATTTGCCGGCGCCCATCATCGGGGTGTGGATGCGCCCGACACCGCGGCGCGCGCCCTTGCGCTTGCCGCCAGCGGGCACCGGATATTCGCGGAAGGTTTCGGTCTTGGGATCGAAGCGCCCGATCTTGTCGACGCCGGCCTCGCTGAAATAGACCATGCCGTTCTTGTCGCAGGTGATGCCGTGGGGCGTCGCCCCGGCTGTCGGGATCATGTATTCCTTGAATTTCCCGGACTTCTTGTTGAGTTTGCCGATGCGGTTGGCGCCGATCTCGACGAACCAGATGTTGCCGCGGAAATCCGGCGCAAGACAGTGGGGCGTGGCATAGCTGGTCGGAATATCATAGACCGTCCACTTACCCGTGATCTTGCGGGTGCCGGGGGTGAAATGCTTGTAGGGCCCACTGCCGTCGGCTAGTGCCGGGCCCACGCCCAAGGCTGTGGTGCCCAACAGCCCGGCCATGGGAACGGTGGCAAGACCCTTGAGGACCGTGCGTCTGGTGTGGCCAGTTGCGAACGCGGTGGGGACGGATGGATGGGATTCTGTCATCTGTCACTCCCTGGATCATTGGCGCATCGCATTCACGAAGCGCATTTATTTTTAAAAGATAGAAGAACTTCAAAGTTAACGCCCGTGGCCGCGGGGGAGTCAACGAAAATTGGTCCCATCACCTGGGACCATCTGGGCTATTGGGCCGGGCTTTGACCGTCGGAGGGTTGTGTCACCGGCGGGGCAGTGCGCCCAGCGGGGAGGAACGCCGCCACCGCCACCACGGTCACGGCAAACAGGCCAAGGATGATGAACAGCCAGCTAAAACCGCCGCTATAATCATAGACCAAGGCAACCAGGGGCACACCCAGGGCGCTGACCCCCAAGGAGACCGTGAACTTGGCGCCGAAGGCGGTGCCGCGCCAGCGCTGGGGCGCGTAGAGCGCCATCAGGCTGTTCTCCGCCGGCAGCGACCCGACATTGAGCATCACCACCGCCATGGCCGCCAACAGCATGGGCAGTTCGTTGGCCAGCGTGGCGAGAAACAGCACCGGCACCAGCGCCACATAGGACAGGATATAGACCGGCTTTAAGGGATAGCGGTCGGCGAGATAGCCGCCGGCGACCTGGGCCAGGCTGCCGAACAGATAGACCACGGTCACCATGCCGCCGGCGCCGATCACCGTGCCCTGGGTGATGGAGCCGAGGCGCAGATCGAACACCTTGGGCAAGGCCACCGACAGGGACTGGAAGATCATCCCGCCGCACAGGATGGTGACGGCGAGAACGGCGATGCCGCGGATGCGGTCGGCGCGGGCGGGCTCCGGCACCGGCGCGCGGTCGGCGCCGGCCATGCTCACCTGGCCCCGGCGGATCAGGGCGACGAACGCCACCCCGGTCACCACCGAGATCACGCCGGGCAGGATGAAGGCGGCCCGCCAGCTCGCCATGTCGGTCAAGGCGCCGGCAATGAGGGCGGCGCTGGCGACGCCGATGCCCCCGAACATGCCGTTGATGCCGAGGGCCTTGCCGCGGTTGACGGCGTTGCGCACCAGCCATGCCGTGCCCACCGGATGATAGATCGAGCCGAACAGCCCGATCGCCGCCAGCCCGAGCCCGACCTGCCACGGCGTCTGGGCCAAGCCGGTGGCGATGGCGGCGGCGCCGGCGCCGATGAAGAACACCGCGATCATGCCGGGCTGGCTCCAGCGGTCGCCGAGCCACCCGGCCGGCAAGGCGCCGGCGCCGAACAGGACGAAACCGGGAAAGGCGAGGCCGATCAACTCTCCATAGGAGAGGTCGAACACCTGGTCCAGCGCCAGCACCACCGTCGGGTAGAGCAGCATGAAGATATGCGAATACGAATGGGCGACATTGGCGAACATCAGGGACAGGCGCCCGGATGTGGCGGAGATGTTCACTTTACAACCGGGGTCAAGGCCATGGGAACCTGCGTAAAAAGCGGCGGAAGCCCGTTATAGGACCATGGCGCGGCTTCCACAACGCCCGCCGCAACGGGGTGGCAACGTTAAGGAAATGACACAATGTCATCACAATTGTGCCGCGGAAAAGCCATTGCCGGTGCTTACATGATTTACATGATTGATGAGATCAAGCCTAAGGAGCGCGACATGCTCAATTTCGCCAAGCCACGGCGCCAAAAGATCAAGTGGCCGACAACGCGCCCTGAGGCGGGACTGGCGGCGGCGGGCGAGACCGAGGCCCCCGATATCGACCTCGAACGGGTGATCTATGACCCGGAATACCGCAAGAGAGTGGTGCGCCGCCTCAAAAGCGGCGCCGGCACGGTTAAGGATTAACCGGTCTCCCCAGGATTAACCGGTCTCATCGCTGATCCAGTCGAGGAACTCAGGATTGCCGCCGGTGATGGCCATGGCGACGACACAGGGCAGATCGGCGCCGTGAACCTCGCACACCTTGGCCACGGCGGCGTCCACCAGATCATCCCGGGTCTTGGCGATGATCACCACTTCGCTGGTCTCCTCGAGCTTGCCCTGCCACCAATAAAACGACTCCACCGCACCGATGACATTGGCGCAGGCGCAGAGCCGGGCCTGGACCAGGCTCCGCGCCACGGTCTTTGCCTCATCCATACCGCTTGCCGTGATGTAAAGCAGGCTATGTGTCATGGCGGGGTCCTCCACTGGCGCATTTGGTGGAAAGTTCGGCCAATCTAGCTTAAAATAAAAAACGGTGTCATCCACCATGGCCGGGCCATGGCCGGATGCGCCTTCAGGGAGGGTCCATCGATGGCCAAGCTCAAGCCGGCGGCGTTCGCGCAGCCGCGGAATGACAATGTGTCTCGTGGCGTATCCGGGGACGTATCCGGCAAGCCTCCCCGGCCCGCCTTTCCCTTGCCGCTGAAAAGGTCGCCGCGGTCGGCGTCCGGGCCGTTGGTGCACCCCCGGGCCAAGCCCACCTTGGTGCAACGGTCCTGGCTGGTCCGTGGCCTTTCCCAGGCCGGCTACAAGCTGCCGCTGTTCGACCATCTGGGCCAGCGCATCGGTAACCGCACCATACAAAGCTGCATCAATCAGGGCTGGGCCGAGCCCTGGTTCGACAACCCCCTCAAGCCCGATTGGATGGTGTGCAAGCTGACCGAGGAAGGCCGCCGCATACTCGGCGTCACCGGACCCGAACACAACTAGCCGCCAGCTCACCGGCTCACTTGTCAAGACCCCGGGGTCCTGTGTAGAACGGGGCAACCCACAATGCGGAAAAAACCATAAAGGGGAGCGTCAAATGCTGATCATCAACAATGAAATTGTCGCCGATCTTCTGACCATGGAGGACTGCCTCCGGGTCCAGGAGGCGGCCTTCAAGAAGCTCCCCACCGGCGAGGCCATGCACCGGCCCCGTATCGACATGTACATGCCCTGCGACCGCGACGACGGCTATTTCCGCTGGGGCACCATGGAAGGCGCCAATGACGGCTTCTTCGCCATCCGCATGAAATCCGACATCATGACCTGGCCGATGGGCGACAACGGATTGTGGACCGAGGAGAAATACTGCATCGAGCCCGGCACCTATTGCGGCATCATCTTCCTGGTCAGCACCAGAAACGGCGAGCCGTTGGCCTTCATCAATGACGGCGTGTTGCAGCATATGCGGGTCGGCGGCGGCGCCG
>CBDUSV010000204.1:0-5559 GCA_965369885.1 uncultured bacterium | reverse complement strand
ACAGTTGGAGCCGCCGGCGTCGGTTCCCAACGGGCATAACAGGCCAAAATTTCCGGGCTCATATAACCCACTGCCGCCTTGCTGGAACAGGTTCAACTGCCTGGCCTCAAGGGCGGAGATGTCAATGGCAAAATCAAGATCCGTATTTAGATCTGGTTCCGATGGATTGCACATGAACATCGGAGGGATTTCACAGATCACCTGGTTCTGGCCCGCGATGGCGGACGCATCGGTCGAGGAAAACGGCGTCACTCCACCGAACGTGGCGACCCTGATCAGGATGTTGTTGATCGACCGCGCCCGGGAGAAGACCTGGCCGTAACGGGCTTCGGCATCACCAGCCGCTGATGTATCCGTCACTTCGTGCTTGTCTTCGATGGATTCGATATCTTCATCAGGCAGGGAATGGAGGATGCGTATACAGGGCGGAGTAGGCGCCAACGGCAACGCCGGGCATCGGGTCCAAGTGACCAGGTCCTGGCCCTCCGCCGCATCGGTGCCGAAGGTCTCGATATTCGTCACCGCCATTTGGGCCGCGGCCATGCAACGGTCCTGGGCGCCAGGAAAGCGGTCGAGTTCACGGGCACAGGCCAGCGCCCCGGCGTCGGCCGCGCTTTGCAGCTCGGTGTTGAGGCTCATCAGGCGGCCCAGATCGAGGGTCAACGCGCCGAGGCCGATCAGGACCGGCGTGACCAGGGCAACATAGACGGCAACCGAGCCCTTGCGATGGCCCAGCATCCGTCCAAACAAATTGTATTTCTTAGTTCGCCGACAAAGTGTTTTCATATCCCAAACTCACCTATTTGTGTCGTCGGCCTACCCTGTCTCCCAAATTGTCACGATCAAGTTTTTGCCGTTACTTTGTCCCGGTTGATTCCTCACCGGTTACGATTTTTGTCGGCTCAAAGACCTCGCCCTTACGATATCGTTCCAGCGCATCCGCCGCCCGCTGGCCGTCCATCGCCGTCGGACCGACAGGCGGCTTGGGCGAGGGATCCACGGCCTGAAGCGCAATATTGTGGAGGGTCGAATTGCCGAAAGCCGGGCTCACATGCGTGATTGGCCGGATCGCGCCCGGGGTGAAGACGTCACATGCCGACAAAGCGACCAACAGCGTGGCGCCGGCAACCATTTGGATTGTTCTCATAATATGCCTCTCTCGATCAATTCCGGTAACGTCTTATTTGATGATATGACCATAGTTCCCGCTGATGCCGCCGGCGGCCTTGCCGCTCTTGGGCAAGCGTGACCCGGGGGCCTCCATCTGACCATAGAGGAAAAACCCCAGATCGCTCGGCGGCAGGTAATTGTCCGTCGGCGTCGACAAGGTTCCGGCCGGTGACGATTTCACCAGATGCACGGTCACCAGAATCACCAACTCGGTCTCCGAACGGGCAAACCCGCTGCTGCGGAACAGGGCGCCAAGGATGGGGATGTCGCCGAGCCAGGGGTATTGGCTGATGTTGTTGGTGAAGTCGTTTTGCAGCAGACCGGCAATGGCGAAGCTTTGTCCGTCGCGCAGCTCAATGGTGGTGGAAGCCCGCCGCGTTTTGATGGTTGGAACGCTGCCATCACCAATTGTGAAACCAACCGTCCTATCCAGGGAGCTGACCTCGGGGTTGACCTTTAAATTTATCAGCCCGGTTTCCAGCACTGTGGGGGTGAAGGACAGACCGACACCGAACTTCTTGAATTCGATCGAGATACTGGAATTTACATCGTCGCCCGAGGCGATATCCTCGACCACGGGAACGGGGAACTCGCCGCCGGCAAGGAATTCCGCGGTTTCGCCCGACAGGACCAACAAATTGGGTTCGGCCAGGGTCTTGACCACTCCCTTGGTCTCGAGAGCATCCATCTCCACAGCCAGGTCAGCGATCGTAACTGCTAAGGTTCCAACGGCAGCCGTATTGGCGACAGTCGTCGCGAAAGCGCCCGCGGCGGGGCCGGGACCGAGTGTGAAAGACACATCATTGCCAATACTTTGGCCGGCAATGGTCGTCTTGATCCCCAAATCCTTCGCCGCCGTGCGCGTGATCTCGGCAAACTTCACCTGCAACAAGACCTGCTGGCTGCCCGCAACCTTCATGAGGTTGTTGACCTTGGCCTCCGGAGCGAAGGCGCCGGCGATGGTGACAGCACGAGAGATCCCGGAGGCGCTGGAGGCCATGCCACTCAAGACGATGGAATCGCCGACGGCGCGGACCTCGATCTTCTCTTTCGGCATGATGTCGAACAAACGCTTCTTCAATCCGATGACATCGTAGGAAACCACCAGATCGATCACCGCCAGCAAACTCTTGTTCTCGCCATAAACCAGCAGGTTGGTTGAACCCACCGATTTTCCCAGCACGTAAATCTGCCGGTCGGTCAGCGGCAACACATCGGCGATCTTGGGATTGCCGATGGCGATGTCTTCGTAAGGAAGGTTCAGGCGCAGGACCTGGGACTTGTTCATCGGGACCACGAACTCGCCGGCGTGACGCGGAGCCTGCTGGTCTACCGTGACCGCGCGCTGCGCCAAGCTGGGCGAGACCTGCCCCCCCAACAAAATCGAAAACACCCCAAGCAACAACGCCCGCATGGCAAGCTTTATCAACTTCATTTTAGCCATCCCTATTGGACAGTAATTTAATCCGCATTCATATGAACTGGGAAAATACTGCTTAAAATCATATAAGGCCACTATTTAATATCGACTTCAATTGGCACTTTTTCGATCGAGGCCGCAATTCCGCGAATCACATTGACCGCCGCGAATTTACTCTTCCTCTTTTTCTTTTTCAGCCGCTTGCGCACGATCCTGGTGACCGCCGGCTCCGGCACGATGGGCGACACGACACTCGGCTCCGGCACGATACTCGGCTCCGGTACCATACCCGGCTCCGGCACGATACCCGGCACCGCTACGACACTCGGCTCCGGCACCGCCGGCAATGGCTCCACCTGGACCAGTTTCGGCTTTGGCGGCGAATTGTACTCGCCGATGTTGAGATCCGAGACCGTCACCGTCTGCTGGGCAATCGCGCTCACGTTGGTGATGCTGCGGAGCGTCAGCGAAAGCGACCCGACCCGTTGCGCCAAAACCAGTTTCTGGGCCTGGAGCGGGGTGACCGAGACGGTCAAGGCACGGGCCACGATCGGCTTGCCTTCCTCGTCATTGGTGCGTTGATCGAGACCCAGCACCAGGACGTTCTGCATGAAGATGTCGGTGATCGGTGTGTTGGTGGCGGAGGAACTGCGGGTCAAGAGAATGTCGACCTTGTCCCCGGGAAGCACGAAACCGGCGACACCGGCCACCACGTTGATGGGGATCGTCACCGCCCGCATATGCTTGTCGAGTTTCGCCGACATCGACGCCTTCTCGCCAAATCCGGTGACCCGTTGCGGCATGATCGGCTCGCCCTTGTGGATCGTGCGGATGACATATCGCGGATCTTTGCCGCCGACCAATTCAGCCACGGTCTTGAACGATCCAATGGGAACGCTATCGACCGGCCATTTGATCTCTTTGACATGCTCCTGGCCCAACCGGTTGCCGGAAACAAGCTTGGTGCGCGCGACAACGACAGTCGTCAGAGGAACCGTCGGTTGTTGCATGACCACTGGCTGGACTTGGCTCTGGAGCCAGTTCCGCGCCAGAAAGACAGAAATTGCACCTAGGGCCAACGCCAGGCCCAACATGATGATCGCACGTGCCCTCATAACTTACCCCCAATGAACGGCGGAGCCGGAGCTCCCCGAAATTTGGTCACTGCATTTGAAAGCCGCAACAAGGTTCCCGCTAATGAGAAGTTGGCCAAGTTGACTTAGCCTAAACAATTAGTTTCAAGGATAGACGGTTAAGGAATTACTAACAAGGAAAACGTGAGCATACCCCAAGCTTCCACAAAATATGGCAAAATTGAAGTTCCTTCGTTCACTTAACATTCATTTACAATGGATAATTTATTAACCTTCTAGCCTTTGCAGGCTTGGAAAACCACCATTATTCAATGAAACCACCATTACAATTTGCTCTATTGCAGAACGTCATGGCAAAAATTGTGTGGAATAACTAGAAATCCAGGTTTTTTTTGCTGATGGTTGATTTTAGGGCCCAATCCCTCTGTTTTTTCTTATCATCCTCAATTTGTCAACTCCCCCTCCTTTTCGTTAACTTCCCCTTTACTGCACTTGAGTTAAACCTAGTCATAACCACGGCACACACCCTGGGGCAGGTTGCGAACAGCCTAGATGGCCTCGTATGGTTTTGCCCACCCCCCCGGTCGCGCGGGGAGGAATTGGAGAAAAATATGCGGCACTTACAACAAGTAGTTGCCGCCGCCCTGCTGGCGGCACTCATGCAGACCCCGGCCCTGGCGGCCACCGATGCCGGGAGTAGCAAAGACGGCGAGGCCACAAGCCAGGCCAAGCCCGTATCCACGATCGAACAACACCGTGCCAAAGCGGCAAAGGGTAACGCCGAATCTCAATATGCGCTGGCGCTCGCCCATGCCGGCGGGCTCGAAGTGAAACATGACGTCAAGGCCGCCGTCGGCTGGTTCGAGAAAGCCGCCGCCCAGGGCCACATGGAATCTCAGTATGAGCTTGGCATCATCTACGCCGAAGGCGCGGGTGAGGGTCTAGTGCCGAAGAACAGTGGCAAAGCCGCTGACTGGTTCCAGAAATCCGCCCAGCGGGGCCATCCACAAGCCCAATGGCGATTGAGCTTACTGTTTGAACAAGGCCGGGGAGTCAAAAAGGACTTCATCGAGGCTTACAAATGGGCATCCGTCGCCATCAACGTCGCGGGACGCGGTAGCCAGCTATGGCGTAACGGTTCACCGCGGCTCTATCGCCTTCGGTGGAAAGTGCCGCACAAGGAATTTGTCAAGGTCGAGAAGTGGGTGCTGGCCTGGCGGGCACAAAAGTAACCGGGAAACGGGGCGCCGTTCGGGCGGCCTAGCGCAAAACCTCGAAAAGGCGGTAGCCCGTGGCCAATTCCGGCTGCCATGGGACCGGCCGCAGCCACGGCGGCGAGCGCCCTTCCGCCAGACGGCGGTATAGCCCGTCCGTGCGCGTGGCCGTGCTATAAATACTGCGGGCGCCGCTTGCGATACAGACAAGAATAAGATCAACACCGCGGCGGTTCACCAAACGCCGCGCGCCGGCGTCATCCAAAACCGCGAAGATATCGAAGGTGTCAAGAATGCCGGCCTGGTTGCGATGATAGGCGGTGCCGACGACGCTGTGACGCGTTCGGAAAAGCAGCTCCGGGCCATCATCGATCGGCCCCAGAACAATTTGGCGCCGTGCCCCCAGACCCCGAGGGTCGCCGAGTTGGGCGGCAACATCCTTGACCCGGCAGGGCAGTTCGGCCCGAACCTGCTGGGCCCCATCCCCTGCAGTCCCGTGAAGCAGCTTGAGCACGGAAACCAGCACCAGACCCGCGGCAGAGAAGCCGACGAGAAGGCCGGCAGTGCCGAAGGCGCGCTTCACGATAACACCGGGGCTTAGAACACCGGGGCTTGGTCCCTGCCCTTCGAGACGGCTGCGGAAACGGCCAATCAAATCGGT
>CBDUSV010000203.1:0-5571 GCA_965369885.1 uncultured bacterium | reverse complement strand
TAGGCCAACCCCCTAGACCAAGGCCACGTCGATGATCGCGGTACGGCCGCCATTGACCGCGTCGAGGCCGCGTTGCAGGGCGTCTTCGAGCTTTTCCGGGTCCACCACCCGCTCGCCATAGCCGCCGAACGCCTCCGACACCATGACGTAATCGGGGCCGTTGATGTGGGTGCCATGGTAGGTGTCGGTGGTGACCGCGGTGCCGTCGGGATACATCTTGAGATGCATGTTCTGCATGGCGGCGTATTTCTTGTTGTCGAAGATCACCACCATGATCGGCAGGGTGAAGTCGCGGGACGCACCCAGGGATTGCAGCACCGGGTTGTAAAGGAAGGCGCCGTCGCCGATCACGGTCACCACCGGGCTCTCCGGCCTGGCCAGCTTGACCCCCAACGACAGCCCCAGGCCCTGGCCCAGCCCGCCTTGGCGGGTGAACAGGCTGTGGGGCTCGTTCCACGGGATGTGCTTGCGTAAAAGCGGCGTGTGGGTGGTGACCTCGTCGATATAGCTGGTCCCCGGCGGCATCACCTTGCCCAGCGCCGCGCACAGCCAGATCGGATCGATCGGCGTCTTCTTGCGGGCTTCCTCCTCGGTCGCGCGCAGCTTGGCATGAAGCTCATCGTGGGTAGCGGCGTGGCGTTTGCGCCGAGCCTCGGTTTCGGCTTTGTCGGGCCCCGCAGCTTTCACCGCGTCGGTGAGCGCGCGCAGGGTCATGCAGACATTGCCTTCCAGATACATGTCGGCCTGGAGGCTTTGGTAGTCCATGTTGAGCCGGTGGGGCGCCTCATCGATGATGGCGACCACCGCGTTGGGCGGGCTTTTGGACGGCGGATACCACGGCGTCCGCGTCTTGAGCACGATCACCAGGTCCGAATCCTCCCAGAACGGCTCGAAGTCATGGCCCAGATGCATGGGGTGGTCCTTGGGGAAGTTGGCGAGCAGCGCGCCCGGCTTCTCGACCACCGGCAGGGCGGCGGCTTCCGACAAGGCGACCAGGGCCTCGAAGGTCCCGGCGTCGCTTCCCGATGCTTCGGCCAACACCACCGGGTTTTTGGCCTTGGCCAGCAGCCCTGCGAGCTTTTCGATGTCCTGGGGCGCGGTCAGGTTTATCGGCGCGGCGGGAATCGTGCGCCCGTTGGCCGGTGGGCTCCATTCGTCCAGCATGGTTTCGGTCGAAACGCTGAGATAGGTCGGTCCCGTCGGCACCCGTTGCGCCATCTCGCCACAGCGGATGATGCTTTCAAAGATGGTGTGGCGGCTTCCCGCCTTGGAGGCGAATTTCACCAGGGGTTCGACCAGACGCTGGGGCCCGCCGACGATGCTGAGATTGTCGGCCCATTGCCGTCCCGGATCCAATCCCGGTTCTTCGCCGTAAGTAAAAGATTCGCCCGAGATCACCACCATGGGGACGCCGGCCAGCAACGCGCCATGGACCCCCATGACGCCCTGCAAAAGACCCGAGCCGGCATGGAGCAACACGCCCTGCATCTGTCCGGTCACCAGGGTGTATCCGGTGGCGATATCGACCGCCAGGGTCTCGTGCCAGCAATCCATCAATTTGGGGCCGTTCTTGCCCTGCTGGATCTGGTCGGCCATGGCCTCCCACACCGAGGTCCATTCGGTGCCGGGCGACGACAGGATGTAATCGACCCCGAGCTTGCGGAAGGCTTCGATGATGGCTTCACCGCCATCTGCTTTGTTTTTCATAGGTGTCCCCGTGTACTGAATTTTTATTACGGTGTTATCAGGCCATTATCTCATTGTTCGGGCTGGGAAACCAGGGCAAGGGGTGATTTGCATGCCCCTTTGCCGCCCCCGGCCTATTCCTCGAGTTTCTTGCGGGTCTGGCGCAGTTTCTCGCCGGTCTCGTAATGGCGGCCCTGGACCGCGAGCTCGGCCTCGGCCTCGGCTTCCTCGGTCCAATGGCCCAGCGAATAGCCGAACCAGGGGTCGCGGAGCTCCAGGCTGGGAAGCTGGAATTCCCGCCACAGTTCGATGGCGCGCTCCATATATTGCTTCTTCGGCAGCGACAGGGGCGGATAGGCCCAGGGCATGGTGGCGTCGATCAACAGCGCGGTGTTGCGCGGCGCCTGGTCGGCCGGCCCGGCGAGGCCCCTTGTCGCCCCGGGCGGCGCGATCGAGGGGTCGAGGGACAACAGCTTGGTGTCGACGATATCGACGTCGCGGTAGGGCTGCATGCGCCAGGCGATGGCCCACAGGATGTGTTCCAGATTCTCGATGAAGATATCCTCGTCGATGGCGATGAAGATCTTGCCGATGAAATTCTTCGCCAGGGTCTGGATGGCGCGCATGCCCTCATCGTCGTCGCGCTTCTTGATCTTGACGATGGCGACGGCGTTCGACCCGGTGCATTCGAGATAATGGACCCGGCTGACGCTCTCGAAGCCGGAATCGTGCAACAGCTTGCGCGCCGTGGCGGCGCGGCCGATATGGCGCATCTTGCTGCTTTCCGACGGCGGAAGCTGGCTCAGAATGGCGAGATAGATCGGCTTCTTGCGCATGGTGATGCAACTCACATCCATGAAGAAGCTGAAATCCCGGTGGGCCATGAAGCCGGGGAATTCGCCGAACGGGCCCTCCATCTCGATCTGGTCGCTGGGCACCGTGCCCTCGATGACGATCTCGGCCTGGGCCGGCACCATCAGATCCTGGGTGTGGCAGCGCACCAGCTCCAACGGCTCACCGGCGATGGCGCCGGCGACGTCGTATTCGCACATGTCGTTGGGAATGCGGGTGACGGCGGTGTAGGTCACATGGGGCGGCGCGCCGATGACCACGGCGGCGGGCAGCCGGTCGGCGCCCTTGGCGCGCCACTTATCGATGTGGCGGCGCATGCCGACCCCGATCATGCCGGGCAGCGTGCCCATGCGGGTGGGCGACTTGATCATGCCGCGGTAATTGCCCAGATTGTGCATGCCGTTGTCCGGGTCCTTGGTGACCCAGTGGGACGCGGATGTGTAGGGCGCGTTGTCGAAGCCCGGCGTCGAGATCGGCACCGGCAACAGCCCGAGCCCTTGTTTTTCCAGCTCTTCGCCCTCGATGATGACCTCCTGGCACGGCGCGCTATCCACCGTCACCGGGGTGAGCGGGTTGTCCAGCGCGTCTTCCCAGCGGCCGGGGATGTCGTCCAATTCGCACCCCATGCCCAGCGCGTAGATGTCGGCCGAGCCCGCCATGGCGGCGACCAGCACCGGGATGTCGAATTTATTGCCCTTGGCGTCATGGACGTTCTCGAACAGGAAGGCCTTGCGGTCCTTTTCCTCCAGGCCGCGGAACTGGAGGCGCACCAGGGGGTGAAGCTCGGTGTCCTTGTTGATCGGCGCCGTGACGCGGACCAGTTTTTCCGCCTTGTCCAGGGTCTCGACATATTCATGGAGGTCGCGGTGGTGACGCTTCATCGGCGTGGTCTCCCGTTGATTTTCTTGGTTTGCCTGGGCTTGAAGGTATTGGGTTATTCGGCGGCCTCGGGGATGAACTCCTCCATCCTGGGCTTGAGCCCGTTCTTCGCCATCTCTTCGATGTAGATCTGGTGGATGCGCGGGTCCTGGTCGCCATATTCGATCTGCTTGCCGCCTTCTTTCACGTCCTTGTCCAGGCCCTGATAGATGTTCCACATGTTCTGGGTGAAGGGATAGCGCACGCTGCCATGGCCGACCGCCAGATAACGCACGCGGTCGGGGCAGCTGTTGAAATGCTGGTGAAACATCTGATCCGGCGGCGCGTAGATCCAGCCATGGTGCCAATCGATGCGGGTGAAGTCGCGCTCGCCCTCGTACCACAACAGCGAATAGCCTTCGCCGGTGATGCAGTAGATATGGACGTCGGGGCCGTGGCGGTGGGCCTTCTTGTAGGTGCCGACCGGCATCTCCGAGACATGGGCGTGGAGGATGCCGTCGGCCAGGATGAGCTGGACATGGGAGCCGCCGGCGCCCCGGGCCGCCCAAGTCTTCAACTGCAGATCCTTGGCGTCGGGGACGAAATTGGTCTCCCACATGTTCTTGCCCGGGCGGACGGGTATGAAATCGCCGTCGCCGGTGAAGTGTTCGGGCGCGCCTTCGCGCTCGGGAAAGCTGCACGGGTTGTCGAACACGAAGCTTTCGCTGTGAAACAGGTTGAGCACCGCCGGCAGGTTGTTCGACACCCCAAGGCGCACCGCCTCGCGGCCAGAGCCGTTGAAATGCTGATAGCGCGTGTTCAAGGGTGGCGCGAAGATCGAGTTGGGGCCCCATTCGAAGGTGTGGGTGTCCCCGGCATGGTCCTCGACGGTGGTCGAGCCATGGCCCGCCAGCACGAACACCGCTTCTTCATAGAGATGGCGGATCGGCGCGGTCTTGCCGCCGGGCGGGATGTCGATGACGAAGACGGTCATGAAGTCGCCGCGGCCCTTGACGTGGGCGATGGCGCCATTTGTGTCGAAACGCGCCCACGGCCTGGTCTCGACCTCCATCAGATTGAGCCCGAAATCCTCGACGATCGGCACGCCCTCGCCCTTCGACCAGTCGAGGTAGGGGTCGACCATGAATTTGCCTTCGGGGACGGAAGCCTCATCCGTCATCGGGTCCTCCCTGTTCGCGTTTCTTCAAAGTTATTGTCTGTTGTTTTTATTCTGGGGGCCAGGCCCGACCCCGAAAAGCCAATTCCCCATCAGTCCTCAATCGCGCGCATGCCGTGGGCGACGGCGCCACGGTAGGCACGGTCGATCTGGGCGACTTCCTTCGCGCCATGGATCGCGGTCTTGTAATCGTCTTCGTCATTGACGTGGCGCGAGATGGCTTCCCAGATCATATCCGAATGGCCGACATCGGCGATGACATGGAGGTTGAGGGATTGAAGCTTCTCGGACTCGATGCCAAGCTCATCCACCAGGCGGTCGCGCCAGCGCTTGGACGAGCCGCCGGCCTTGACGATATCGCTGTTGTTGCGGCGCTCCAGGAAGTGGGATGCGGTGAAGCCGGCAAGCCAGTGGGAATTGGCGTTGAGATGGTCGAAGGCCATGAAGGCCGCCTTGGTCAGCGGCGTCGGGGTGGCATTGTCCAGGTCATCATCGGTGACGCCGATGGCCTTGGATTCCCGGCTCATCAGGGTGACATGATCGGTGCCGGCGCGCTCATCCAAGATCAGCTCGTCGCTTTCGTGGTGCCAGATCGTCTGCTTGACGTCATAGGGCGCCTTGGCCTGGACATAGGCCCAGCAACCGCGCCGGTTGATGCCATAAAGCACCAACTGGACGGCATAGAACCGCGCCCGGGCCATGGTCAGCGGGGTCTCGAACATCAAACGGAATTCCGGGGTTTCGAACTGCGCGACGCACATGCGGTCGAGCTCTTCGGCCAGTCGATCTGCGAATTTGGACTGGGTCTTGGTCATCGTCATGGTCATGGCGCCCTCCCAAGGCTTAAGGCTTAACTCGGCCTGCCAGGCGTTGGCCCAGAGTTTAAGGCAATATACCCCAAAGCGCCATATGCGTGGTGTGGGCCCATGTTGCTTGACCGCGTGGCATCAGTCTTCCTCTCGCGAATCGATGCGCGATTCGAACCCGTCCACATCGAG
>CBDUSV010000202.1:0-5594 GCA_965369885.1 uncultured bacterium | reverse complement strand
CTGTAACCGTGACTTCCCATGACGATGACGTCGGCATTTTCCCGCTCGGCGGCCTCCAGTATGCCTTCGGCGGGTTTGCCGAACACCACGGCTGATTCCACCTCAGAGACACCATTGTCCCGGGCCACCTTCACGGCGCTATGGACCAGTCCCTCGGCGATGTCCTTGGCGATTTGCCGGTGCCCCTCTATCTTATCCGCCAGATCAACATTGACCCCATATGGATCGACGATTTGAGACCCCGCGTGACGCAGCCAGTCCGCCTCTTTGTCATTAAGATCGAGAACGTGAATGACCAACATTCGGGCCTGGTAGGCGCGTGAGATATCGCTGGCCAAGCTCACGGCTCTCTCGGCCATCTTCGATCCATCCGTGGCGACAAGAATATTCTTGAACATGGGCTCCTCCGGTTCTTCCGCTTCAAATGGATGCCATTTGAAAACGGATAGGCTGAAAGAGAATTCATTATAATTAGTTATAATACTAATTTGTTGATTTTTCAACAGGATTTTTGCCGCAAGGGTGGCGGATCGGGACCGTTAATCCCCGCTGTGAGGCTCGCTGGGAGGCTCGGATGTAGAAGGACCGTTCGTCCCAGATCGGGGCTCGCGTTCAGATATATTGACCGGAATCGACCTGCAGCACCTGGCCGGTGATCATGCGGGCGCCATCGGACAACAGGAACTTGGCGGCGTTGGCGATATCCTTGGGCTCGGCCAACTGTCCCAGCGCCGATTCCGCGACCGCCTGTTGGCGGAACTCCTCGGGCAGGGCGAGGGCCATTTCGGTCAGCACCATGCCGGGCGCGATGGCATTGACGGTGATGCCCTTGGGGCCGAGCTCGTGGGCCGCCGTCTTGGTCAGGCCGATCAGCCCGGCCTTGGACGCGGTGTAATTGGCCTGGCCGAATTTGCCGCGCAATCCGTTGATCGAGGTGATGTTGACGATGCGCCCGAAGCCGGCCGCGGCCATCCCCGGGGCAACGGCGCGGATCATGTTGAAGGCGCCGGTAAGATTGACGGTAATGACGCTTTGCCATTCATCGTCGGACATCTTGGCGATGGTGCGGTCGCGGGTGATGCCGGCATTGTTGACGAGAAGAACCGGTTGCGGATCCAAGGCTTGAAGCGCGGCGCCGATGGCCGCAGCATCGGTGATATCGACGTCATGGGCGGTGACGCCGGGGATGGCGGGGTCGGGTGAGGCCCGGTCGAAGACATGGACATTTGCGCCGCTGGCGGCCAGCGCCTCGGCGATGGCTCTCCCCAGCCCCCGGGCGCCGCCGGTGACGATTGCCGTGCGCTGGGCGAATTCCCCGATTGGTTCAGCCATGTCTCAGGACCCCGTTTTGTTGACAGCTCACATACTATAACCTGTCGGATATCTTTGCGCCCCTTGATCTCGCGGCCTGCGCCGCAAGGAGCTTCAACATGGAATTTTCCCGCAGGGTCAACCACATGCTCCACGACGAGCATATGGCGATCATCGCCCTATTGGAACGGCTTGACGCCTATTTGCGCGGCCACGGGACGACGCCACCTGCCCAGGACGACGGCGCCACCGAGGCCCTGCTTCGCATGCTTGCCGGGGTGATCGAAACCGAGATCACGGCGCATTTCGCCTTCGAGGAAGAGGTCCTGTTCCCCTTGCTCGACGATGCCGGCGAGGGTGAAATGCCGGCGATGTTAAAGCAAGAGCACGCCGCCATCGCACCGGTGGCGCGCCAAGTCGCCGAGCTGGCGCGGGCGGCCTTGGCGGCCGGGTTCGGCCAGGACGGCTGGGCCGAGTTCCACCGCCTTGCCGGTATTCTGGTTGGCGAGCTCACCGGCCATGCCGAGAAGGAAGAATTCGGCCTTCTTCCGGCTCTCGAACATGTCCTCGATGACGAATTGGACGCCAAACTCGCGGCCGACTACGCGGCGCGGCGCTGAGCCCGGCAACAAAGGGAATTTCAGCCCGAAACCGGCGCTCAATTTGGCTGTCAGCCTTGGCTTCCTGCGCAATACAAATTATAATCACCCTTGAATTGTGACCACCTCTGCTTAATGTCGCGACCCCTTCCAAGATCGGGCACGGGAGACCGAACCATGAGCAACACCGGGCAAAGCCGCACCAGGGCGCTCAAGCCGGAAGATTTGGACGCCGTGATCAAGATCGACCGCGGCATCACCGGACGGGGACGGCGCGGCTTCTTCGAAAAGCGCCTTAAAGTGGCGCAAAGCGGGACTGAGAACTTCATCGCCATTGCGACGGAGGACGAAGCGGGCGGCGAGCTCACCGGCTACGCCATCGCCCGGGTCCAGGCCGGCGAGTTCGGTGATGACAGCCTGATGGCGATCCTCGACATCATCGGCGTCGATCCCACCTGTCAGCATTCCGGGCTCGGCAGCCAGCTGATCGACGGCATTACCACGACCATGGGGAAACTCGGCATCAAGGAGCTCAGGACCCAGGCGTCGTGGTCCGACACCGCGGTGATTCCATTCTTCGCCGCCAACGGTTTCACCCTGACATCACGCATCGTGCTGGAGCGCCCCGCCACCCGGCTGGCCGAACCGGTGGAGGACTGACCATGCGCGAACCAAAATCCAGCGTGACGCCTCAGCGTTTCGATGCCGGCATGGCCGATTACAGCGACCCGTCCCAGGACGACTTCGTCGCCTTGTCGCGGGACCGGGTTCCCATTCGCTCGATGACCGCCGATGATCTCGACGCCATCGTCCGCATCGACAAGCGCCTGACCGGCCGCGACCGCAGGAATTATTACCAGCGCAAGTTAGAAAACGTGATGAGCAGCTCGGCCGTCCGGGTGTCCTTGGTCGCCGAGATCGACGGCGCGGCCGCAGGCTATGTCATGGCGCGGGTGGATTACGGCGAGTTCGGCACCTTCGAACCGGTGGCCATCATCGACACCATCGGGGTCGATCCCGGTTATGGCCGCCTCGGTATCGGACACGCGCTGATGTCCCAGCTGATGGCAAATCTTTCCAATCTGCTCATCGAAACCGTGCGCACGGAACTGACCTGGGACAACTTCTCGCTGCTGGATTTCCTGAAAAAGACCGGCTTCACCCCGTCCCAACGCCTGGTGCTCACCAAACGCATCGAATAGGGCTAGGACGCCTTGGCCAGTTGGTTCAGCTGTGCCAGCTTGTCGAACCGGAAGGCGCCCCAGATGGCGGCGCCGATGGCGCCGGCATAGATCGAATCGGCATGGGTCTTGACCGTGATGTCGATGCCCTGCTTTTCGATATTCTCGCGCAATGCCGCCAGCAGCCCCTCATCCAGGGCGAGGCCTCCGGTCAGCAGGATGGTCGAGCCCTCGGCCACCCGGGTCGCCCGCACCAGCTTGATCAGCCGGGCCGCCATCGACAGATGGATGCCCTTGATGATATTGGCGGTCGAAACCTGACGCGAAACCATGTTGATGACGTCGGTCTCGGCCAGCACGGCGCAGATGCCGCTGACCATTTCCGGATCATCCGCCTGTCTAGACAGCGGCCCGATTTCCTCCTGGGAGATGCCGAGATAGCGCGCGATGTTCTCGAGGAACTGGCCGGAGCCCGATGCGCATTGGCTGGTCATCTGGTAGTCCAGGACCTTGCCGCGTTCGTCGATGCTGATGGCGCGGCCGTGCAGCGCACCGATGTCCATCACCAGGCGCACCGACGGATCGAGGTAGATGCCGCCCCGGGCGTGTGTCGTCATCGAGTAGAAATGCCCGGTGGCGAAGGCGAGGGGTTCCGCCTCGCCGGTGGTGGCGATATAGCCGACATCGTCGCGGGCAACCCCGGCCTCATCGATGACGGCCTGAAAGCTGTCCTCGGCGAGCTGGAAGGGATCACGGCGGCGCACCCGTTCGGTGCGCTTTCCCAGCCACGTCGTCTTGCCGCCTTCTACTTCGAACAGCACGGCCTTGACCGCGCCGGTGCCGACGTCGATTCCCGCTGTGATGGTCATGGCTCGGACCTCCCTCTGGATTGCGGCGTCAATGGACGGTCTCCTCGGTGGGGGCGGCGTCCCCGTTGGCGGCGCGATGGGCGAAGGTGGCGGCGCCGAGCGCGCCGGTATAGATCGAAGCCGGGTCGATATTGATGGTCACGTCGCCGTAATTTTCCCGCACCAGAATGCTCAGCGCCTTGACCGCGGCCGGGTTGTTGGCGACGCCGCCGGTGAAGGTGAACTGATCCTCGATGCCGCCGGACCGCGAGATGATCGAAAGGGCGCGCAGGACGATGGCGCGGTGCAGCCCGGCCAGGATGTCTTCGCGCTTTTCACCCAGGGCCAGCCGGTCGCGCAGTTCGGCGCCGGCGAACACGGTGCAGGTCGAGTTGATGCGGACCGACCGGGTCGACTTCATCGCCAGCGGCCCAAGCTCGTGGACGCCCATGTTCATTTCATCGGCGATGTAGCCGAGATAGCGCCCGCAGCCGGCGGCACAACGGTCGTTCATCTGGAAATTCTCGACGATGCCGTCCTTGTCGATCTGGATCGCCTTGGTGTCCTGGCCGCCGATATCGAGCACGGTGCGGGTCTCGGGGTACATGACATGGGCGCCGAGCCCATGGCACAGAATCTCGGAGCGGATCTGCTCCTTGGGGAATGGCAGGGTGACACGGCCATAGCCGGTGCCGACCACGCAGATCTCTTCAAGCTCGGCGTCGATGGCGCTGGCCATGGCCGCCTTCATGGCCTCGGAGCCGGAAGAGGGGCCGGCCTGGTCCAGGGAGGCGCGATCCAAGGCACGGGAGAACTTGTCTTTCATGTGGCCCGACGGCGGGCGGTTCTCCACCTCGATGATGGATTTGTCATAGATATTGAGCAGCATCTCGAAGGCAAGGCCGCTGTCCTTGGCGACCTCTTCGCCGATCTGCATGAAGCGCGAACCGGCGATATCGCGGAAGAAGTCGGATTTGCGCACCGCGTCGGCTGCGAAATTCTCCGGCGCCTCGGTCTTGAGACGGCTGAAGACCTCGTCCAGGGCCTGGTGCAATTCGTGGGCACGGTCGGTGGTTCGTCTTTCATCGATACATTTCGCGCCGGTGCGATGCAGATCGTCGAGCTGCTCGAGGAATTGTTCCAGCCTGAAGTGGCGGTCGATATCCCCCATGAAGGCGTCCACGTCGGCGATGCCGGTTTCGGCCTCGGCCATGGCCCGGCGGAACAGGGTCAGCCGCGCCGCGATCACGGCCTCGAGCTTGGCGACCGAGGTAGCGGTTTCATAATTGGAGCGTGAATTGGTGATGCCCTTGCCCAGGACCTCAAGATTGTCATCTAGAATCAACGCCTTGGAGGTGGTGGAGCCGAGATCAATGCCGATATAGCACTTCATGAATCTCTCCTCTCCGTTCAGGCCGCCGCCGGGGTGGTGGCGCCCTGGCGTTTCTGGTCGATCATCTGGAAATAGCTTTCCAACCGGTTCCGGATATTGGCGGCCGAGAAATAGTGCGGATCGACCAGATCGGATTCGACGAACGCCGCCGGTTTGCCGGTGCGGTTCTCGATCTCGCGCATCATCAGAAGCTGGCCGGCGGAGAAACTGTTGCAGCTCTTGATCGAGTTGATCAGGAAGCCGTCGGCTTCGTAGGTCTCCA
>CBDUSV010000201.1:0-5625 GCA_965369885.1 uncultured bacterium | reverse complement strand
TTGGCCTTCATCAATGACGGCGTGTTGCAGCATATGCGGGTCGGCGGCGGCGCCGGCGTCGGGGTCAAGCATCTTTCGCGGGAAGATTCCCACACCATCGGCATGCTGGGTTCCGGCGGCATGGCGCGCACCTTCCTCGATGCCTTCTGCGCCGTGCGCGACATCACCCATGTCAAGGTCTTCAGCCCGACCAAGGCCCACCGCGAGGCCTTCGCCGCCGAGATGTCGGCCCGCCACGGCATCGAAGTCACCCCGGTGGCAACCGCCCGCGAGGCGGTCAAGGGCGCCGATATCCTTTCGACCAACACCGATTCCATGGTCCCCACCTTCGAGCCCGAATGGCTGGAGCCCGGCATGCATGTGGCCATGCTCGGGCCCTGCGAGGTCAGCCCCGAGGCCGAGGCGCGCTGCGATATCCGCATCCGCCAGGGTGTGGGCGGGCTGAAACTGCCCGAGACCGACCGCATCAAGATGGAGGTCGGCATGAGCCCCCTGGCCTATATCGGCGGCAGCGATGCGGAAATGGAGCGGTTACCGCGCAAGACCCCGGGGTCCGGCTTCGGCGGCGACTGGCCCGATTACTGCGATCTGGTGTTCGGCCGTGCCCCGGGCCGCACCAGCGCAGACCAGATCACCTTCTATCACAACATGGGCAACCAGGGCCTGCAGTTCGCCGCCGTCGGCGGCCTGGTCTACCGCAAGGCGAAGGACAGGAAAAAGGACCACGACATGCCGACGTCCTGGTTCCTCCAGGACATCAGGGACTGAGCACGGACCGGGCGACCTTTTGACTCGTATTTGGTCGCCTTTGCCATGACAATGGGGGCTGGTATCAAGCCACGGGCAGCGTCATTTTGAAGACATAACCAGGGAGACCATCATGAATCCGTTACGTCATCTTTCCATGCTTGCCGCCGCCTTGGGCCTGGCTCTTGCGTCCGGCCCGTCCCAGGCGGCCGGCGCCGGAGATTTCTACAAGGACCATCGCATCACCGTCTATATCGGCTATGGCGCCGGCGGCGGCTATGACCGCTATGGCCGCACCTTGGCCCGCCATATGGGCGCCTTCATCCCCGGCAAGCCGCGCATGGTGGCCAAGAACATGCCGGGCGCCGGGTCGATCGCGCTGGCCAACCGGCTTTACAACACCCTGCCCAAGGACGGCACCGCCATGGGCATCGTCGGCCGCGGCATCGCCATGGAGCCGTTGTTCGGCCGCAAGGGTCCCAAGTTCGATGCCACCAAGTTCAACTGGATCGGCTCCATGAACAACGAGGTCTCGACCTGCGTCTCGTGGCACACCACCGGGATCAAGACCATCCAGGACGCCATGAAGAAGGAGATGATCCTGTCGACCACGGCCCAGGGGTCTGACGGGGTCGATTTCGCCGTCGCGCTGAACAACGTGCTCGGCACCAAGTTCAAGCTCATCACCGGCTATCCCGGCGGCTCTACCCTCACCATCGCCATGGAACGGAGGGAATCCGATGGCCGCTGCGGCTGGTCGTGGTCGTCGATCAAGACCACGCGGCCCGACTGGATCCGCGACAAAAAGATCAACATCCTGATCCAGTTGGCCCTCAAGAAGCATCCGGAGCTCCCGGATCCGCCGTTGGTGATGGAGCTGGCCAAGACCGAACGCGACCGTAGTGTGCTACGGCTGATCTTCGCGCGCCAGTCCATGGGCCGGCCGTTCCTGGCACCGCCGAATGTGCCCAAGGACCGGGTCCGGGCCCTGCGCAAGGCCTTCGACACCATGACCACCGATGCGGGGTTCCTCAAGATGGCCAAGAAACAGCGCCTCGAGGTCGATCCGGTTTCGGGCCAGGGCATCGAGAAGCTGATCGCCAAAATCTACGCCTCGCCCAAGGACATCGTCGAGGCCGCGGCGGCGGCCACCAACCGTCTGACCAAGACCAAGATCGTCAAGAAAAAGTTCCCCTGGCTCAAGGCCGCGGGCACGGTCACCAAGACCAAGCGCGGTGGCCGGAGCATCAGCTTCAAGCTCGCCGACGGCAAGAAGGCCAAGGTCGGGGTGTCCGGCTCCAAGACCAAGGTCACCATCGGTGGCAAGAAGGCCAAGCGCAAGGCGATCAAGGTCGGCATGACCTGTAAGATCGTCTACAAGGGCTCGGGCACAAGGGCGAAATCGCTCGATTGCAAGTAACCCAGGCCTTGCCGGACGGGTTAACAGACGCCCCCTGGTTGACATGGGTCAGCCGGGGGGCGTTTGTTCGCAACTGTGCAAAGGCGTGATCCAGAGGCCGTTTCTGCGATGCATTAACGATCTCGCTGCTAGGCCCATTATGTTTTTGTTTTTTGGCCCGATCTTTGTTACACCCCAAGCGACCGCGCCTATTTAAGTTTATGTTGAAGCAATTCGGGTTTCCGCGATTCCGCCCCCATGGGGCATGGAAGGGGGCGCAGGGACGTTGGCCATGGTCGGTTTCCGGCGCGCGGCCGGGCCAATCAGTCTGATCAAATGTTTTAACGGGGGTTACGATGAGCGCAAAAAAGACGGATGAATCCAAGGCCAAGAGTTCCGGATTCAGGGAATATAACGAGCCCCACACCGACCTGCGCGATTGGCTCGACCGCATCGAGCGCTTCGGTGAGGTCAAGCATATCGATGGCGTCGACTGGAACCTGGAAGTGGGCGCCGTCGCCGAGATGATCTACCACAACACCCCGGAAAACCCGCCCTGCCTGCTGTTCGACAACATCCCCGGCTATCCCAAGGGGTTCCGGCTGATTTCCGGCATGACCAATTCGCCCAAGCGGCTTGCCGCCACCCTGGGCTTTCCCGAGCCCGACGGCCCCCTGGACGTGGTGCAGAACTACCGCGACCGCATGAAGGACTTCGAGCCGATCCCGTCGCGCTACGTCAATACCGGGCCGATCCTCGACAATGTGGACCGCGACGACGATGTCGATTTGTTCAAGTTTCCGGTGCCTTTTCTCCATGAAGAAGACGGCGGGCGCTATATCGGCACCGGTGATCTGGTGATCATGAAGGATTCCGAATCCGACTGGGTCAATCTCGGCACCTACCGGGTCATGGTCCATGACAAGAACACGGTGGGGCTGTGGATGTCGCCGGGCAAGCATGGCCGGCTGATCCGTGACAAGTACTTCGCCGACGGCAAGCCCTGCCCGGTGGCGATCAGCGTCGGCCACGATCCCTTGATGTTCCTCGCCGCCGGCAACGAGGTCGAATACGGGGTCTCCGAGTTCGCCTATGCCGCCGGCCACCGTGGCAAGCCGTTCGACGTCATCAAGACCGAGCTGCACGGCCTGCCGATGCCGGCCCATGGCGAGATCGTCATCGAGGGCGAGATTCTGCCCGACGACAAGCTGCCCGAGGGCCCGTTCGGCGAATGGACCGGCTATTACGCCTCGTCGGTGCGCGAGGACCCGGTGGTGCGCGTCAAACGGGTCTATTACCGCAACGACCCCATCATCACCATGGCCCGTCCGGGCCGGCCGCCATCGGACTATTCCCTTTCCAAATGCGTCATCAAGTCGGCGATGATCTGGGACGAGGTCGAGAAGGCCGGCTGTCCCGGGGTCCAGGGCGTTTGGTGCCAGGAGCCCGGCGGCGGGCGTCTGTTCAACGTCATCTCGATCAAGCAAGCCTATCCCGGCCACGCCAAGCAGGCGGCGCTGCTGGCCTCCAACGTTCATGCCGGCAATTATCTCGGCCGCTGGGTGATTGTCGTCGACGAGGACATCGATCCCTCGAACCTTTGGGACGTGACCTGGGCGATGGCGTCGCGCTGCGATCCGGACGAGGATATCGATATCATCCGCAAGGCCTGGAGCGGGGCGCTGGATCCGCGCAAGCGCGCTGGCGACAACTTCAACTCCCGCGCCATTGTCGATGCGTGTAGGCCCTGGGAGTGGAAGGACGAGTTCCCCCATGTGGCCGAATCCTCGGAAGGGCTCAAGAAAGAGACCTTGGACAAATGGAAGCACCTGCTGGACTGAATGCCGGCATATTCTGTTTAAAGGGCGCCCTGAAGGCGCCCTTTTTTCATCCCCATCCGACCGTGGCCGGTCCCGGCAAAATCCTTGCCCTGAACCCATAGTCACATTAGGGTCTGCTTCAAGAATACGGGCTCTCCT
Source organism: uncultured bacterium (assembly GCA_965369885.1). GTDB lineage: Bacteria > Pseudomonadota > Alphaproteobacteria > SMXQ01 > SMXQ01 > JAZFWG01. Next base: position 1,500 of record CBDUSV010000201.1, on the reverse strand, counting down.
AGCGCCCTGGGGCCAATTGCGTCCCCGGGCCGGGAGACCATGGTTTGAAAATACCTTAACGAAGTTTGGGAGATCGATCATGACCACATCACGTCTGATAACCGGCCTGGGGGCGGCGGCGTTCGCCGCGGCCCTGTTCGTGCCCACCATGGCGGATGCCTCGGTGGCTGATTTCTACAAGGGCAAGCGGATGATCATGTATATCGGCTATTCCGCCGGTGGCGGCTATGACCGCTATGCCCGCCTGGTTGCCCGCCATATCGGCAAATACATCCCCGGCAATCCGAAATTCGTGGCCAAGAACATGACCGGCGCCGGCGGTCTTCGCGTCGGCAACGCGCTGTACAACACCATGAAACAGGACGGCACCGTGATGGCGATCCTGGGCCGCCAGCTTCCCCTCGAGCCCTTGAAGGGCAACAAGAAGGCCCAGTTCGATGCCAGCAAGTTCAACTGGATCGGCTCCACCAACCAGGAATACAGCGTCTGCGCCTTCTGGCACACATCGCCGGTCAAGACCATCGATGACCTGTTCAACCAGAACCCCATCGTCGGCGGCACCGGCACCGGGTCGGGCACCGATACCCAGGCCATGATGCTGAACAACCTGATCGGCACCAAGCTGCATCTGATCTCGGGCTATCCGGGTGGTGTCGACATCAATCTCGCCATGGAGCGTGGCGAGGTCCATGGCCGTTGCGCCTGGTCGTGGTCGTCGGTGCTGGCGACCCAATATGAATGGCTCCAGTCCAAGAAGGTCATTTTCCCGATCCAGATCACCTTGAAGCCCAATCCCGATCCAAGGTTGAAGGGGATTCCGACGATCATGGATTACGTCAAGAAAGATCTTGATCGCAAGGCGGTGGAGATGATCCTGGCGCCCCTGACCATGGGCCGGCCCTTCGCCGTCGGGCCCAAGGTGCCGAAAGACCGGGTCGAGGCGTTGCGCACCGCCTTCATGACGACCATGAAGGACAAGGATTACGTCCGGGAATCTAAGCGGGCGCGGCTTCCCATCGGCCCGGTGTCGGGCAAGGACGTCCAGGCCCTGGTCGACAGGCTTTATGCCTATCCGGCCAATGTGCGCCAACGCATGGCCGACGCCATCTCCAAGACCAACAATATCAAGATCTCAAAGGCGGTGATCAAAACCTATGTCCATAAGGGCAAGATCACCAAGGTCAAGCGTGGTGGCCGCCGGGTCAGTTGGAAGGGTAAGGGCAAGAAGGGCAAGCTCCGGGTTTCGGGCCGTGGCACCAAAGTCACCATCGGCGGCAAGAAGGCCAAGCGCAAGGGCCTCAAGGTCGGCATGAAATGCACCTTCACCGTCAAGGGCGCCCAAAAGGCCAAGAAGATCGACTGCGAGTAGGCTTTTAAGCCGCTGTTTTCGCCGCGTGAATGAGGGTTGGCCTTGGAAATCGCCGGGTGCGTTTTCCAGGGCCACCGCTCTCAAAGCACTTGCAACTACAGGGTTCACCTGCCAAATTGCAGCACTCCGCG
>CBDUSV010000200.1:0-5660 GCA_965369885.1 uncultured bacterium | reverse complement strand
CCCTTTGCTTTGCTCCCAAGCCCGCGGCGACATCAATGGTGGAGGATAAGATGACGGAATCATGGGAAACACTCAAGGACTGGCCAGAGCTGATCTTGGAGCGGGCAGAGGACGCGGGGGTGGCCCGGATCACCTTCAACCGGCCGGAGAAGCGCAACGCGCTGAACGGCGAACTGGTGGCGGCGTTTTTCGAATCGCTGGACATCATCCGCGCCAACCGTGGGCTCAAGGCGGTGATCACAAGGGGGGCGGGCAAGGCTTACAGTTCGGGCCTCGATCTGAATTTCCTACGGGAGTTGAACGCGGCGCAACGCGACTGGGATCGTCCCACCCCCACCATCCAGCTGGCCGAAGCCATCCGGGCATTCCCCCGGGTGATGATCGCCCAGGTGCATGGCTACTGCCTGGGCGGCGCGCTTGGCATCATGAACTGCCATGACATCGTCTTTGCCGCCGATGACGCCGAACTGGGCATGCCGGAGATTCTGCGCGGAAGCTTTGGCCAACTGGTGACCAGCACCCTGGTGCACGGCGGCATCCCGCTGAAGAAGGTGGCGCTCATGCAGCTGGTGGGCCGCAACCTCTCCGGCCAGGAGGCCGATGACCTCGGCATCGTCTCCCAGGCTGTGCCGGCCGGCGAGTTGGAAGCCACCACCACCCAGGCCGCCTTTGAGATCGCCTCTCGGCATCTGGCGCCGCTCGAGCATGCAAAGATCACCGTCCAGATGGGGCGGGACCTTTCGCTTTCCCAGTCGATCCAGCTCGACCAGCTGGTGGGCGAACGGCTTCGCCGCGCGATGGATCCCACCGGCGATGTGGACGCCTATCTCGAATCCCAGAAGGGCGGACCCAACGTCACCTACAAGCGCCCCGACCTTTGATGTGCGGGGTCCCTATTGAAAACTTCATCCATCATTGTCCGCTGATCCGGTTAAAGCCGTTTCGTGTAAAAAATTTGGGACCAAAGGCAGTGAACAAAAAACTCAACCAACTGCACTTACATTGCACTTACGGCCCCTGATGGGAGAAGGGGGATATCGGCTAAGTCATTGAAAGATTGGCGCACCCGACAGGATTCGAACCTGTGACCTCTGCCTTCGGAGGGCAGCGCTCTATCCAGCTGAGCTACGGGTGCTGGGTGTTGGCAACAGGCGGAAGCTAATGGAATGGCCGGGTTGGTGCAAGGGAGCCCATGGCCGCGGGCGGGCCTTTAAAACGGGCAGGGCCTTTGAAATTGGTGGCCAGGAATGAACTCAGGCTGATTTCTTGCTCTGGGGGTCGTCGCGGATGGCGAGCGTGAAATCGACGTCGTGAATCTTGGCGCCCTTGAGGATGGCGCGGGTCATGGTGGCGCCATTGACATTGCAGGCGGTGAGATTGGCCTCGGTGAAGTCGGCGCCGGTGAGATTGGCGCCGGTCAGGTTGGTGGGCCAGAACTTGCCGGTGGGTTTGCCGTCGGGGCCCTTGATGTCGGCGGGACCGAGATTGGTATGTTTGAGCCTGGCGTCGGTGATGTCGGCCTTGGAAAGGTTGGCGCCGGACAGATCGGCGTAACTGATTTCGGCGCCGGTGAGCTTGGCGCCGGAGAGATCCGCCATGATGAGAAGGCTGTTGGACAGATTGGCGCCGGTGAGAACGGCGTTCTTCAGGGTCGCGCCCGAGAGATTGGCGCGTTGCAGATCGACATGGCTGAGATCCGTGTTCTCGAGATCGGCCCGCGCGCCCGCGGCGCCGCTGGTCTCGATCCATTCGAAATGGTCGTTGAGGATCTTCTGGATCGGCTTGGGCAGGGTGTCGGAATCGCGCAGGATCGAGGCGCCTTCGAGATTGGCGCTGGTGAGATCGGTATTCTCCAGCGAGGCGCCGGTGAGGTCCGCATGGGAGAAATTGACATTCTCCAGGATGGCGCCGTTGAGGTCGGCGTCGACCAATGTCGTGCCGGACAAGTTGGCGCCGGAAAAATCGGCCGAGGTCAAATCGCAGCTCGAGAGATTGGACCCGGTGAGATCGACGCCCTGGAGATTGGCATGGCTCAGATTGGCGCCGGTGAGGTCGGTCTGCACGATCACCGAATTGGATAGCTGGGCGCCGGTGAGGTTTGCGCCGGCCATGTTGGCCTGTTTGATCTCGAGACTGCTGAGATCGACCTTGACGACCCGGAGATCCCCCTGGACGTCGGTCTTCATCAGGGCGCCGTCGCGCATATCGGCGCCGGCAAGGCACGCCCCGGCCAGATTTGCGCCCCGCAGCGTCACGCCGCGAAGATCGGCTTGGGTGAGGTTGGTGCCCTTGAGCACCGCTTCTTGAAGGTTGGCGCCAAACAAATCGGCTTCCTCGAGATTGGCATCGGTGAGGATGCAGGACTTGAGATTGGCGCCAGTCAGCTTGGCCTTTTTGAGGTTGGCGCCGGCCAGGTTGAAGCCATAGAGGTCCTGGAGGGCAAGATCGGCGCGCACACCGCCGCTCTGGCCTTTTACCCAGCGGTCGTGGCGCATCAGAACGGTGGCAAAATCGTCGGGGGTCACGTCTTACCGGCTTCGTTGTTGTCAACGGGGAAAAACCCTGGCCCGGGAACTATGGCGGGTAACCACTTACGTTTTGTTAACGCTAAGCCTGGCCGGCGGTCATTTCGCTAGGGAAATCATCCCATATCAATCCTAAGGCCGACTCAGACGCCGCCTTGCGCGCTTATCGGCGCCGGACGGCAGGGCGCCGGACGGCGCCTTGATCCAGGCATTGATGTCGCCCAGCACCACGTCGGCGCCCAAATCGCGCAGCAGCATGTGGTAGCCCTTGGGGTAGAACCCGATGGTGGCATTGTCATTGGCGCTTGATTTCAGCTTTCCCATCATGGCGAAGACCGCGCGCCGGGGCACGATCTCGTCGCTGGCGCCATAAAGCACGAAGACCGGGCCCTTGAGCTTGGCCGCCGCCGCGTAGGCGGCACTCATCAGGTTGACGAGCCCATAGATGGTATCGACGCGGGTCTTCTTGATGACAAGGCGGTCGCGGGAAAGCCGTATCAGCATGGCGATATTGTCCGATGGCCTGATCCCCAGGCCCTGGCCGGTGAAGCGCATCCACGGCATGGTGTGGGCCGAGATCCTGAGCGAGATGCGCGGGATCAGCCCGAGATGGCGCCATCCCCACACCGCCGGCGCCACCAAGATGGCGCCCTTGACCTCGGGCATCGTATCTTCGGCGAGGGTCACCATGACCACGGCGCCGCCCATGCTGACGCCGACGAGATAGAGCGGCAGTCCGGGATGGCGCCGGGCCACGAGGGCGGCGATGGCCTTGAGGTCACCGCGGAGCGCCGCCATGCCCGGCCACATGCCGCGATGGAGGCTTGTGCCGAAGCCGCGCTGGTCATAGGCGTAGACGATGATGCCGCGTTTGGTCCAGAAGTCCGCCGCCTCGGCGAAGGCGTTGGAATAATCGTTGAAACCGTGGACCGCCACCACCACCGCCCGGGCCTTGCCCTGGGGCCGTGACATGCGGACCTCGAGCTTGATGCCGTCGGCGGCGACATAGGCGCCATCGGTCAGCATCGGCTGGGTCGGCGAGGAACCCGGCGGCGCCAGCTTGGGAGCACAGGCGCCGGCAAGGCCGATGACCAGGACCAAGACCAGGGCCGGGACAAAAGCGGATTTGGACCTCATGGGCAATCGGCTTCGGGGCCGGGGTCGGGAGCGCGGGTCAGTTCCAGGAAGATGTCTTCCAGGTTGCCTTCCTCGGTCGAGAGATCGGCGATGATCAGCCCGGCGTTCTGCAACACGGTGATGATCTCCGAGACCTGGGTTTCGCTTGACCGGTAACGGATGGCAAGTCTGCGTGGCGGGATCAGCTCGACCTCGAAACGCTTGAGCGCCTCGGGCACCGCATCGAGATTGTCGGCGAAGGTCACCACCAGTTCCTTGCTGTCGACCTGGCGCAACAGCGCCGAGGTGGAGTCGCAGGCGACGACCTTGCCATGGTTGATGATGGCGATGGTGTCGCACAGCTTCTCCGCCTCTTCCAGGTAATGGGTGGTCAGCAGGATGGTGGTGCCCTGGGCGTTGAGCTCTTTCATATGGTCCCAAAGATGGCGCCGCAGTTCGATATCGACCCCGGCGGTGGGCTCGTCGAGCACCAGCACCGGCGGTTGATGCAGGATCGCCTTGGCGATCAGAAGCCGGCGCCGCATGCCGCCCGACAGCGTCCTGGTATAGGCCTCGGCCTGCTCGGTCAGGCCCACCGCCTCCAGCGCCTCCCAGGTGCGGCGCTCGGGCTTGGGCACGCCATACATGCCGGCCTGGAGATCGAGAATCTCACGCGGGGTGAAATGGGGGTCGATATTGGGCTCCTGGGGCACCACGCCGATGGCGGCCCTGGCCGTGCGGCCATCCCGGTCGATGTCGTAATCCCAGATCCGAACCTCGCCCGAGGTCTTGATCACCGGGCCGGCGAGGATGTTGATCAGGGTCGATTTGCCGGCGCCGTTGGGCCCGAGCAGGCCGAAAAACGCGCCCCGGGGGATGGTGAGGCTGACGTCGCTGAGCGCCACCTTGGGCGGCAGTTTGCGATCGCCGTGATAGGTCTTGCCGAGATCGGTGATCTCGACCGCATTGTCGGGAAGCCCAGGAATTGCGTGCAGCCGTGGCGCCGTGTCCTCGGCGGCGATGGCGCGCAGAGGGCCAGCGTCGGCGCCGATACGCTTCATGGCTGTCCCCCGGAGCCGGTTGCCCACGCGACAGCGCCGGTTGATTGTATGGTGGCAATCGCTATCATCCGCCCATTAATGTGGTCGAAACCGGCCCGGGTCAAGCCGGGAACACCGCTTTGGCGGCCCAAATTGGAATCGGATGCCATGGACAGCGAAAAAACCATCACCGTCAGCGAAACCCCGGTCGCCTGCGATGGTGGCGGCGCCCTCGGCCATCCCCTGGTCTATCTCAAACTGGGCGAGGGCGCAGAGAGCGAATGCCCCTATTGCGGTAAGCGCTTCAAACTCGAGGCCGGGGCCGGGACCGGACATTGACCGCCGCCGCCAAGGACAAATCCCAACGGCCCCACCTCATCTTGGTCGATGGTTCGGGCTATATCTTCCGCGCCTATTATGCGCTGCCGCCGATGAACCGTCCCGACGGCACGCCGACCAACGCCGTGTTCGGGTTCTGCTCCATGCTGATGAAGCTGATGGAGGACATCGAAGCGGATCATGTCGCCGTCATTTTCGATGCCGGGCGCAAGACCTTCCGCAACGACATCTATCCCGACTACAAGGCCAACCGCCCCGATCCGCCGGACGACCTGATTCCCCAATTCGACCTCATCCGCGAAGCCACCCGGGCCTTCAATCTGCCGTGCGAGGACATGGCCGGCTTCGAGGCCGATGATCTCATCGCCACCTATGCCCGCAACTGTGCCGCCGAGGGCGCCAAGGTCACCATTCTGTCGTCGGACAAGGATTTAATGCAGTTGGTCGATGACCATATCTCCATGATCGACCCCATGCGCAACCGGCCCATCGGCGACGAAGGCGTGCGCGAGAAGTTCGGCGTTGCGCCTGACAAGGTGGTCGACGTCCAGGCGCTGGCCGGCGATTCCACCGACAATGTGCCCGGCGTGCCCGGCATCGGCATCAAGACCGCGGCCGAATTGATCAACCACTATGGCGA
>CBDUSV010000199.1:0-5661 GCA_965369885.1 uncultured bacterium | reverse complement strand
GCGTGTTCCTGCGAGCGCAAGATCAAGACCTACAAGATTTATTCCCGCGACCCGGCAAACCGCAAGGCCTTCATCGAGAAACTCACCCCCCTGGTGGATGCCGAGTTCGTCGATTTGGACGACCCCCGCGAGGTCTGCCGCGATACCGACATCGTGATTTGCGCCACCAATTCCAACGTGCCGGTGTTCGACGGCGATTGGCTCGAGCCGGGCCAGCATGTGATCACCGTGGTGGGCTCCAACAACGCCCTTGTGGCGGGAGGCTGGCTCGAATCGGGACGCCGCGAGAACGACGACAGAACCTGCGAACGGGCCTCGTTCATCGTCACCAATTGGCGTGAATCCGTGCTCCAGGACCAGCAAGCCGGGCTGGTGGACCCCATCGAGGCCGGCGTCATCACCTGGGACAAGATCATCGAGCTCGGCGAGATCATCACCGGCGCCCATCCCGGGCGGACCTCCGATGACGAGATCACCTATCATGCCAACAACAACGGCACCGCCGCCTCGGACCTCGCCATCGCCCAATGGGTCTATGAGGAATGCCAGAAAATGGGCCGGGGCCTGGAAATCGAGATCCCGGTGCCGGGCACCCAGTGATGGCATGAGCGCCAAATCTGACGATCATATCCTGCTGACCCCGGGGCCGCTGACCACGTCGCCGGGCACCAAGGACGCCATGCTCCATGACTGGGGCTCGCGCGATCCCGCCTTCATTGCCATGACTGGGCGCGTCTGCGGCCGCTTGCTTGAACTTGCCGGCGCCGATGACAGTCATGTGGTGGTGCCGATCCAAGGCAGCGGCACCTTCGCCGTCGAGGCCGCGGTCGGCACATTGGTGCCCCGGGACGGCAAGGCCCTGGTGCTGATCAACGGCGAATATGGCCGGCGCATCCAGCGCATCTGCGAAATCATCGGCCGTGCCCATGACGTCCTTGAGTGGCCCGAGGACACCCCGCCCGTGAGTGCCGAGATCGCGCAGAAGCTCAGACACGACGGCGCCATCTCACATGTCATCGCGGTCCATTGCGAGACCACCTCGGGCATCCTCAATCCCATCACCGATATCGCCCGCGCGGTGGCGGGCCAGGGGCGCCGCTTGTTGGTTGACGCCATGAGCTCCTTCGGCGCGCTTGCCTTGGATTGCGCCACCGATCCCATCGACGGGGTGATGGCGTCGGCCAACAAATGCCTCGAAGGCGTGCCCGGCATCGGCTTCGTGGTGGCCCGTAGGTCGGCGCTGGAAGCATCCGCCGGCAATGCGCCCAGCCTCAGCCTCGATCTCCATGACCAGTGGCGCGCCATGGAACAATCCGGCCAGTGGCGCTTCACCCCGCCGACCCATGTGATCGCCGGCCTCGACCACGCGCTGGCCGAGCACGAGGCCGAGGGCGGGATCAAAGGCCGGGGCGATCGTTACCGGGCGAACTGCCGGGCTTTGGTCGGCGGCATGCGGGCGCTGGGCTTCAAGACCTATTTGGCCGACGGCTTGCAGGCGCCGATCATCGTCACCTTCCACCTGCCCGCCGATGCCAACTTCGAGTTCGAGGTGTTCTACGGCCGGCTCAGGGATCTGGGCTTCATCATCTATCCCGGCAAGCTGGCGGCAATCCCGAGCTTCCGCATCGGCTGCATCGGCCATATCACCGAGACCGAGATCAAGGGCGCGGTGGCGGCGGTGGCCACGGTCATCGCCGGGATGGGCGTCAAGGACTGCGCCCCGGCTTGAAGGCTAGCTAAGCGGACAGGAAATGCTTGAAGCGCCGGGCGACCTCCGGCGGGGTGATGGTGGGCCGGCCGAGATTGCCGATCGATCCCGGCTCGATGCGCGCATGGATCAGGTTGGGCCCGGGCGCGCCCACGGCGGCGGCGAAGGCGTCGGTGAAGCCTTCGATGCAATCGGCCAACGCCACGTTTTGGTAGCCGCAGGCCAGCGCCACGGCGGCGAAATCGACGCTGGCCGACACCGTGGCCTGGCCGCCGGTGGAATCGTGGACGCCGTTGTCCAAGATGATGTGGATCAGATTGTCCGGCCCTTGGGCGCCGATGGTGGCCAGCGTCCCCATCTTCATCAGCGCCGCGCCGTCACCGTCGAGCACCACCACCGGGCGCGCCACATTGACGGCGATGCCGAGCCCCATGCCGCCGGCGCACCCCATGGAGCCGACCTGGTAGAGATGCTGGGCCCGGTCGGCCAGGGTGAAGAGCTCGCGGCCGCATTTCCCGGTCGAGGCGACCACGGCGGCGCCCTCGGGCACGTGCTCCAACAATGTTTCCAGCACCTCGATACGCTTTGGCCGCGCCCCGCCATTGGTGAAGTCATGGCGGGCGCCGGGGCCGGGCAAGGCGCGGGCGGGCTGCTTCAACTCCTCATCCGAGACGCTGCCTCCGGCCATGATGAAGGCGTAGGGCAGGCTCGATTGCTCAAGGGCGGCCTCGGCCTCGCCCAAGGCGTCAGTGATGGCCGCCGCCTCGGTGGGGAAGGCGCCATGGGGGATGCGCAATGTGTCCAGAAGATCAGCCGTGATCTCGCCCATCAGCTCATGCTGGGGTTCATCCTTGATGCCAGGCTGGCCGCGCCAGGTGACGATCATCAGGGTCGGAATCCGGAAGGGAAAATTCAACGAAGTCAAGGGGTTGACCATGTTGCCCAGGCCCGAATTCTGGCACATGGCGACGGTGCGCCGGCCCGCCAGCCAGGCGCCGGACGCGATGGCGATGGCCTCGCCCTCGGACGTGGCGCCAACATAATCCAGACGCTCGTCGGTGATCACCCGGTTGATCAGCGAGGTCAGAAACGAGCACGGCACGCCGGTGAAGAAATCGAAACCCTTGGCCCGGGCCGGAGCCAGGAAGTCATCGGCGTTGATCATAGGAAATTGCGCGCCCGGGCGAGATCGGCGGCGTTGTCCACATCGAGCCAATGGCCGGTGACATAATGGGCCTTGAGCGCGGCGCCGGCCTCGATCAGGCGGACGAAGAGCTCGGGCATGGCGGCGTCCTTGAGGCTGCCATCGGCCTCCATGGCTTTGATTGCGTCCCGCATCTGTTCGGCGCCCACCGCCGTCAGCTTGACCAGGCCGAGCCATTCGCCGCTGGTCTCCGCCGCCGCAAGCTCAGTCGCCATGCGGGTGATCCCGACCGGTTCGTCATCGAGATAATCGCCGGTATAGGGCCTGGCGCAGGCCACCAGGTCACGCCCCTGGCCCTCGTCATGTTGGGCGCGTTCATGCCACAGCGCATCGACCGCGAGCACGATGTCGCCCTCGGTCTCCAACAAATTCTCCAGGATGTAGCGCCGGAACAGGATATCGCCATAGGCGACGACGCAACTGCCCTTCAAATGATCGATGGCCGCGGCCAGGGAGGCGACCTCGCCTGAGGTGTCATAATCGTCATTGTCGATGGCGGTGATGGAAGGAAGCGCGACCGCGTCCTTCTTGTAGCCCCGCACAACGGCGACATCGCCGATGCCGCATTCCCGGAAGGTCGAGACCAGGCGGCGCAGCAAGGGCTGGCCGCGCACGTCGATCATGCATTTGGGCGCGTCCTCGGTGAATTGGCCGAGCTCGTCGCCACGGCTTGCCGCCAGCACGATGGCGCCGGTGCGGTCGCGGGTGGCGGGCAGATAGCGCTTCTCGGCGTCGGCAAGCTCCTTGTTGCCGGCAAGCTCGAAGATGTCCTTGACGCTGGAAATGCGGCCTTCCACATTGATCACGGTCTCTTCGTCATGGATGGCGCGGCTGACCTCGCGCATCGCCTTGATCGAGCCGCGCAGATTGTGGTTGGCCCAGATCACCGTGGAAATCCTGGCCTTGCGGAACTCGTCGGTCGGCGTGGAGGCGTACATGGTGGGCACGATCACCACCGGGCAGCGATTGTCCCATTCCTTGGCGAAAGCCAGGATCTCGGTCGCGGTCGAGGCCTTGGAATGGACCAAAAGCGCATCGGCGCCGGCGCCGTGATAGGCCTCGGCCCGGCGCAACGCCTCGTCCAGGCCCCAGCCCGAGATCAGGGCCTCGATGCGGGCGACGACACAGAAATCCTCGTCGTTGCGGCTATCCTTGCCGGCCTTGATCTTGCCGCAGAACTCGTCGATATCGGCCAGGGGCTGGGCGTTGCCGACGAAGGAGTTGGTCTTGGGGAACAGCTTGTCCTCGATGCAGACCCCGGCGATGCCGCGCTGGCCGAGCTTCTTGACCAGCCGGCGCATGTTGTTGAAATTGCCGTAGCCGGTGTCGCCATCGACCAAGATGGGGATCGAGGTGGCGTCCGACATGAATTCGAGCACTTCCAGCACCTGGGTCCAGGACGCCTCATTGCTGTCGCGCACGCCCAGCGCCGCCGACATGGAAAGCCCCGACGCCCAGACGCCCAGGAATCCGGCCTCCTGGACGATCTTGGCCGACAGCCCGTCATGGGCCTCCATCAGAAATATCAGCTCCGGCGAGGTCAGCAAATCCCGCAATTGCGCCGGTTTCGACGGCTTCGGGGCGGTATTTTTGGCGGTGTCCGGACTGGCGTCCGGGGTGGTTTCCGGGGTGATTTCCGGGTGCGGTAGGCTCATGGCGCGGTTCCCAACTTGAATTCTAAGGCTTTCCCCTATCCTAGCAGATAAGCCGGAGCCTTAGAAACCGTTCTCGGGGGATGTGGGCTGGGCGGCGTGGTTGAAGTCCCGGTGGCAAAAACCCATGTACACAACAAGGACCTAGGCTATGTTAGGGTCTGTTGGGCCCGCCAGGGCGGGCGCAAACGTACGGAATTGGGTCATGGCCACTATTGTTCAGCATCCCGGCGCTTCCGCCATGGGCGAGCGCGATATCGATCCCAGCCTCGATCTCGAGGCCGAGATCAACCGTCTGCGCCGGGACATGAACGCGGTCATCCTGGCGCACTACTACCAGGACGGCGAAATCCAGGATCTCGCCGATTTCACCGGTGATTCGCTGGATTTGTCGCGCAAGGCGGCGGCGACCGACGCCGATGTCATCGTGTTCTGCGGCGTGCGCTTCATGGCCGAGGTCGCCAGCATCTTAAGCCCCGACAAGCTGGTGCTGCTGCCCGACGCCGATGCCGGGTGCTCGTTGGAGGATTCGTGCCAGCCCGAGCCGTTCCGGCGCTTCCGTGCGGACCATCCCGACCATGTGGCGGTGACCTACATAAACTGTTCCGCCGAGGTCAAGGCCGCGTCCGACATCATCGTCACCTCGTCCAATGCCGAGGCCATCATCGCCCAGATCCCGGAAGACCAGCCCATCCTGTTTGCGCCGGACCGCCATTTGGGCCATTACATCGCCCGCAAGACCGGGCGCGAGATGACGCTGTGGCCCGGCACCTGCATCGTCCATGAGCAGTTTTCCGAACGCGAGCTCATCAGGCTCAAGGTGCGCCACCCGGCGGCCAAGGTGGCGGCCCATCCCGAATGTCCCCAATCGATCCTCGATCATGCCGACCATGTGGGCTCGACCCGGTCGCTGTTGAACTATGTGGTTGAGACCGGGGCCGAGGAATTCATCATCGCCACCGAGCCCGGCATCATCCACCAGATGGAGAAGCTTGCGCCGGCCAAGACGTTCATCCCGGCGCCCGGCGCCGAGGGAGAATGTTCGTGCAACATCTGTCCGTTCATGGCCTTGAACACCATGGAAAAGCTCTATCTTT
>CBDUSV010000198.1:0-5669 GCA_965369885.1 uncultured bacterium | reverse complement strand
CAATCGCGGTGCTCGCCGTCGGGTCCGAAGAACCGGGCCTTGCCCTGCAGGACGAGATGGACATGGTCCTGGTCGGGATGGGTGTGAAGCCCGTTCTCGCCGCCCGAGCCATAGACCTTGAGGGTGAGCCACATATTGTCGGTCTTGCACAGCGGCGTGTTGGTGCGGCCCTGCTCAAGCAGCTGGGTCTCCATCTTGAAGAAGCTGGGCTTGACCCCCTTGGGATAGCCTAAGTCTTTTTCTTCTGCATTATCGGTATCAACGGCCATGGTTTCCTCCAAATTACTATGATATGCCCCGAATTTCAGCGTCGCGCATAGATTAAGTTTAATCCAGGCCATGCCCCCATGGCCACAGGTTTATCCGCCGCCACGCACGCATTTTCACCGCCGGGCCGGGAGCCTAACGGGCAAACCAGATCAATTTCCGCCCCGCGGCCGTCACGGTCTTGGCCGCGACAATTCGCGCATGTTTTTTCAAGTGCCCGACAAAGGCCTGTTCGCTGTAGTCGGGGAAGATGTCTTCGCGCAGGGCCAGAAGGTCCTGGACCATCCTGTCGGCCTTGGGAACGAATTCGATGATCCCCTGGGGGGCGATGCCAACCAGCCACTCGACCATGTCGGCCATGGGGATGTTGCGGGCGATGATCAAATGGTGGACGAAGGCCAGGGCGATGACGCCATCCGCATTGGCGCGCGCCGCCAGGCCGAGGCGCTCCGATCCGTTCCAGCCCTGGTTCGGCGCCGGGTTTGCGCCGTCAAGAAATACCGGCTGCAGCATCAAACCCTCGCCGCGGGCGCGGTCGAAGGCGAGTTCCAGAGCCGCTTGATCGAAATCAAAGCCGACGGCGTAACCCGCGCCGTTTTCCAGGGCAAGCTTGGAATAATCGCCGGTGTTGCACCCCATATCCCACAACATGGCGGGCTTCACCGCCGCCGCGAATTCGGCGACGAAACTCCGCTTGGCATCGGCTTCGTCGTCTGAATAGCTGTGGGTCCTGGCATAGTCCTGCCACACCGTCTTGCCGGTATCGGCGGGCTCGAGACTTTCGATCCAGCGTCTGAGCCTGGTCAACATATGTTTGAACGACGCCAGCGGCAGCACCGCCTTGCCCACCGCCGCCTTGGCCAATCCCGGCCCCGAAGCCTGGGCGCTTTGTTGGAACCTGTTCTGCAGAACGATCTGTGTCAGGACATTGAAGGAAAGCTTCTTATGCCACGGCAAAAGCCGGTTGATCTCGGCAACGCCGATGCCCTCCAAGGTCCCCCGGTACCAGCCATTGTGGGGAATGCCCAGTTTGCTCCGCAGCAACAAGGGATTGAGGAACTGCTCACAGAATTGCCGGTGGCCGGCCCAGAACTCGCCATCCCGGTAACGGCGCAGCGACAGCAGATCGATAAACACCGGCCGGGCGCCACGGAACTGGACGTTATAGGCGGACGCATCGGACAGCGTCACGCCGTGATCGAGGGCGGCAAGATGCACGTCGAGATGAAGCAATGCCGCCGCCTTGAGCGCCGGGAAGGGCCATTCATAGGGATAGGAAATGAAAGGCAGGAGGGGATGTTCGATGACGTAGCGGGCATCGCGGCCATGGGCGCCCAGGACGTCCGGGTCAACGACTTCACCCGGCAGCAAGGATCCATCGCCAACCAGCCGGTCGATCAATCCACTTTCGCGGACGAACTCGAAATTGGCGGCGCCATGGCCGGTGACCGTGCGGTAGACCTTGTCGCCACGATGGTAGATCCGGCCGCTGGGATCGCGGAACGAACCCGGGTTGGGGCGGATGTCGGTCATTTCCCCGCTGCGGGCCCTGAAGGGCCGCGGTCCCCGAATGGAACCATAGGCCGACGCAAATTGTCTTCCCCACCGTTGAGACTTTTGAGAAATATATCCCGATGATCTTGCGCTACAGGGCGTCCTAGGCCGATTTCCGCGAACAGGCTTTGGATCGACCGCATGGTGCGGTCATATCCGGGCCTAAGCGTCGGCGATTTGACCGCGAACAAAGCCGAATAGTTGTCGATGATGTCCCGGGGGGAAAGACGATCGGCGTTGATGCCGAGGGGCGCAACCATGGACAGCCGGGACCCGTGATCGCCATGAACGATCACGGTTGCTGTCTCCAGAATTCCGGCGTCTTTCATGTCCCTCAGAAAAATGTCGAGTTTTCTATAGACGCATCGAACCTGCTCGAAATACAGCCTGTAGGCGCGCCGCCGCGATTGTGGGCTCGGCAGGGGTGGCAGCGAAGGGTCCCGATTGAACCAGGTCGTGAGATCGTTGCGCACATCACAATTGCGATCATAAACATAAGAGAAATGGGGGATCAAGAGATGGACAAAAAAGGCGGTGCCGGACGGCCGGGCACGCAAATCCGCCGCGATGCGGTCGAAAACCGGCATGGCTGACAGCGCAACCAGGATCGGCTGCTCCCAGTCATCGCCCATGGCTTGATCTCCCGCCTGATCTCCCGCCTGATCTCCAGACGGGCCTGCCATCGGCCGACCAAACGCCCCGCGGATCTCTTTGACGACATTGAACAGCACCGAACCATGGAGAAAATGCCGCAGGGAAATCCATGCCTTTGTCGTTGTGTCGAGATCGGCATCAATCAAGGAATGAATGCTGTTGGCCGGAGACACCAGACAATAATCGATATTCCCGCTGTCGCCCTTACACACGTCAAGGAAGGTGTTTTGGTAAACCCTGATCCGGTAACCCCGGCTTTCAAGTTTGCGAAACCAGGCGTTCTTTAAAAGTCGCGCCCCGGTTGGGGAATTTTCCAAATAAGCGCCGGGTTGAATATCGGGCCGGCCATTCAACAGGCTGGCCAGCGCCAGGCTGGACATGACGTAATTGCTGTAAGCCCGGCCATAAAGCGTGAAGCCATGGGACTCATAAAACCCGGTCAATTCCTTGCGCAGTGCCGCACCGCCGGGGATTCCGGTTGGCAGGCCTTCGATGCCGATATGCTCATCAAGCACCAGGTGAATGATTGGCGGTAAATTCGCTGCCGGCGGTGAATTGCTGTTCCGCAAAACGCCCCCCAATTGAGGGGATTGTGCCGGCAGCAATATTGTGGCCAGCACGGCGACACCAAAAATTACCGTGGTGATCAAGCCGATATGTTTGCGCAGCGCCCAGATCATCGCCATCGGCAGGCCCAGAGCCAGGAATATCACCCCGATCCGAAACATCAGGGCGGCGATTAAATTCATCAGATGTGGTTCTGCAAGCGGCTCAGACAGCCAAAACACGAAGCCGGACTTCAGCGGGGCATCGACCTTCAAATCAAGAAACAGAATCAAGAACAGGGTGAGTGCGGCGGGGCGCAGGGTTTCCGGGCGCAATTCCGCCAAGCCGCCAAAGATCAAGCCGACAGCAGAGATGGCGGCGATTAAGAGCAGGATTTCGGGCCGCCAAAGCCCGTAATCATGCACGCCGACGAAACTGACGAAAGGCAGCAGTAGGATTAACGCCGGAGCACAGATATTCGCCAATCGGATATTGGCGCCGCCGGCATCTTGTGGAACGGGGTGATCGGCCCCGGTGCTGCTCATGAGTCCGGTGGTGGCGATTTGCTTTCGGAAGAGACCGGGTCCCGCCTGAAAAATGACTTCAGCCGGTCCCAATACAGCCTGCCGACAACCGCGGCGCCGGCGAATATCCCCAACAGCATTTGCAGAAGGATGCTGCCGGTGCCGGGATCAAGATAGGCCTGGGCCGGTTGACCCGGATTCAAAAATGCCAAAAACGCCACAATAAAAAGGAAAGCCGTCATCAACTTCACCTTCATTAAAAATCTTTCTTGCCTTCAAGGGCCACGCGCCATCGATCCGGGGAGATATTTATATTCGGGAAAAATTACTTACCAAAACTTTAAAATAAGGAGAATTCCGATACCAAGATGGATTTTGGGGCGTAATGGCTTATTCGTGAAAGCTCACGAAATAGACCAAGCAAAGCAGCAGAACCGACGCGGAACCAAAGATGTTCGCGGCCAGGTTTCTCCTGCCGCCGGCGTCTTTTGCCCCCGGATTAACCCCGGCTGGGACGGATCAAGGCCGGCTCAGCCTGCCTTGCGCTCATAGGGCCCGAAGCCCGGACGGTAGCTCTTGTCGTCGAGGAACTGGGACATGCCGTGTTCCCGGCCCTTTTCCTTGTCGACATGCTTGAGGGCATCTGACTTGGCGCGCAGATAGTCCTGGGCCTGGTCCACGGTCATGTGGCGCACGGCGCGGATCGCTTCCTTGGTGAAGCGCAATGCGGTGGGGTTCTTTTCCTTGAGCTTCTCGGCCAGCTTGATGGTCTCTTCGCGCAGTTGTGCGCGGGGCACAGAATAATTGACGAAGCGGATTTCCTCGGCCTTCTTGCCGTCGAAGATGTCGCCGGTGACGGCGTAATACATGGCGTCGCGGAAGCTCATGACGTCGGTGACATTCCAGCTGACGATGCCGCCGGGCAGGATACCCCAATTGATTTCCGACAGGCCGAACTTGGCCTCATCGGCGGCGATGGCAAAATCGCAGGCGCAGACCTGGGTGAAGGCGCCGCCGAAGCAAAAGCCGTTGACCATGGCAATGGTGGGCTTGGGAAAGGTGGTCAGCCGGTTCCAACGCCAATTGTTGGAGGCCCGGTTCGATTTCGCGCGCTCGACCGGGTTGTTGGTGGTGTCGCGGAAATAGAGCTTGAGATCCTGGCCGGCGCTGAAGGATTCGTCGCCGGCGCCGGTGATCACCAGAACCTGGGTCTCGGGATCAAGGGAAAGTTCGCCCAGGGCCTCGTCCATCTCGTAATGGAGCTGGGGCGACATGGCATTGCGTTTTTCGGGCCGGTTCATGTAGACCCAGGTAATGCCGTTTTCCTTTTCGACCTTGATGGCCTCGTATGATTTTGTCGACATGCGATGTGTTCTCCCTCACGGCCGGCGGGTCCGTCCCAGGCTATGCCGGCCCTATCATTGATGTTTTACCGCCCTTCATGGCGGCCTTGAGACAGATTACCAAGCAGCCAAGGCGGTTACAAGCGGCCCAGTCCTTAACCCCCATAGAGGCGGAACACGTTGCGGGCAATGACCATGCGCATGACCTCGGACGGGCCCTCGGTGATGCGGTAGCTGCGCTGCTGGCGCCAGAACTTCTCGATCGGCAGATCGGTGGTCAGGCCGATGCCGCCATGGATCTGCATGCAGCGGTCGGCGACCCTGAAGGCCATTTCATCGGCATAAAGCTTGGACATGTAGGCTTCCTGGCGGATGTCGCCGCCATTGTCGAACTTGGATGCGGCGTGATGGACCATCAGCCGCGAGGCGTGGAGCTCGACAAAGGAGTCCGCCAGCATCCATTGCACCGCCTGGCGCTCGGCGAGCGGCTTGCCGAAGGTGACGCGCTGCTTGGCGTAGCTCGACGCCATTTCCAGGCACCGTTCGGCCACCCCCAGGGCGCGGGCGCCATGATTGATGCGGCCGAACCCCAGCCATTTCTGGCCGAGACGGAAACCATCGCCTTCACTGCCGACCAGGTGGGATGCCGGCACCCGGGCATTGTCGAACACGATCTCGCAGGGCTCGTCCCCCATCATGGTCTGGTATTTGGTGGTGACCGAGACGCCCGGCGTGTCCATATCGACGATGAAGCACGAAATTCCGCCCCGCGAGCCCTTGG
>CBDUSV010000197.1:0-5688 GCA_965369885.1 uncultured bacterium | reverse complement strand
GATGACGTCGCGACCTGTGAGCGGGCGACGGTGCGCGGCTGTTGCACCGCCTGGGGAAACATTTCGACCAGGTCCAGGAGATGGCGAATCTCGATCACCTCGATGGTGCCTTGGCCGGCGGTTTTGCGTCTCTGGCCAGGGCCTTTGCGTCCCCCCGGGACCACGGCGCGGGTGAAGCCAAGCTTTTCCGCCTCCTTGATGCGGGCCTCGGTCTGGCCGACCGGGCGAACCTCGCCGGAGAGCCCGACCTCACCGAAGAACACCGTCCCGGGCGGGCTTGGGGCATCGGCGCGGGACGACAACAACGCCGCCGTGACCGCCAGATCGGCCGCCGGTTCGGATATCTTAAGCCCACCGGCAACATTGAGGTAGACATCGCGGCCCGCCAATGCAAGGCCGCAGCGCGTGTCCAGCACCGCGATCACCATGGCCAGCCTGGCGCTGTCCCAGCCGACCACGGCGCGCCGGGGCGCCGCCAGAGACGAGGGCGCGACCAGGGCCTGGATTTCCACCAGCATCGGCCGCGTGCCTTCCATGCCGGCGAACACCGCGGCGCCCGAGGCCTCGAAATCACGCTCTCCCAGGAACAGCGCCGAGGGGTTGGCGACTTCCTTGAGGCCGCCGCCGGTCATCTCGAACACCCCGATTTCATCTGTGGGGCCGAAACGGTTCTTGACCGCGCGCAGGATGCGGAACTGATGGCCGCGCTCGCCCTCGAAATAGAGCACCGTGTCGACCATGTGTTCGAGCACCCGGGGTCCGGCGATCAAGCCTTCCTTGGTGACATGGCCGACCATGGCCACGGCGATGCCGCGGCGCTTGGCGAGTCCGATGAGTTCCTGGGCCGAGGCCCGGACCTGGGTCACGGTGCCCGGCGCCGATTCGAGGATATCGACGAACATGGTCTGGATCGAATCGATGACCACCAGGCGGACGTCTTCCTGGCCGTCCAGGGCCGCCAGGATGTCGCGCATATTGGTCGCCGACGCCAAAAGCACCGGCGCCTTGCCGTGGCCGAGGCGCACCGCGCGCATGCGCACCTGGTCCAGGGCTTCCTCGCCCGAGATATAGACGCAGCCGCCTGGATCGCCTTCCCCGGTACCTGAGGCCAGGGCGGCGGCGACTTGTAACAGCAGGGTCGATTTGCCGATGCCCGGGTCGCCCGCCACCAACAGGGTCGAGCCATTAACCAGGCCGCCGCCACAGACCCGGTCGAACTCTCCAAGCCCGGTCTTGAAGCGCGGCGCCACGTCGGCATGGCCCGCCAGCGGCTGCAGATCAAGCTTTCCGGCCGACTTGCGCCGCGATTTCAGGGATTTGGGAGCCGCCGCGGATGATGCTTCCTCGACCAAGGTGTTCCAGGCGCCGCAGCCGTCACAGCGGCCCATCCATTTGCCGTGAGCGGCGCCGCAGGTCTGACAAACATATTGTGACGATGGGGCCAATTCAGCTAGCCGCCTCTCCAATTGCCGAAGCGCCAGTGTCAGTGTGGGCGCCAGTGGGGTCGATTTCCATGACGATGGGGCCTTCGGCGCGCCCATTGATGAACTGATCGACATAGGGGTTGCCGCTGTGGTCGATCTCTTCCACCGAACCCGACCAGATGATCTTGCCGTCGTAAATCATCGCGATGCGGTCGGCGATCTTGCGGGCGCTGGCGAGATCATGGGTGATCGACAACGCCGTCGCGCCAAGATCGCGGACGCATTCGATGATCAAATCGTTGATCACGTCGCCCATGATCGGGTCGAGGCCGGTGGTCGGCTCATCGAAGAAAATGATGTCGGGCTTGGTGGCGACGGCGCGGGCAAGCGCCACGCGTTTCTGCATGCCGCCGGACAACTCCGACGGAGACAGATCGCCGACCGCGGGACCAAGGCCGACCGAGGCGAGGGTGGCGAGGGCGTGCTCCTTGGCTTGGGCGTGGTCCATCTTGTGGACCTCCAAGAGGGCGAAGGCGACGTTCTGCCACACCGGCAGGCTGTCGAATAGGGCCGAGCCCTGGAACAGCATGCCAATTTTGCGCATCACCTGCTCGCGATCGCGGGGCGACATGGTGGTGGCCTCTTCGCCGTCGATGCGGATGCTGCCCGCCTCAGGTGTGAGAATGCCGAGGATGCATTTCAGCAACACCGACTTGCCGCTGCCCGAGCCGCCAATGACGACGACCGATTCGCCGGCGCCGACATCAAGATCGAGCCCATCCAGCACCACCTTGTCCCCGAAGGACTTGTGGAGGCCGCGGACCTCGATTTTTGGGGTTGTGATTTTTGGGGTTGTGTCGGTCATCGGGCGAAGAACATCTCGGTGATCATGTAGTTGAAGACCAGGATCAGGATCAGCGCCGAAACCACGGCGTTGATGGTCGCGGTGCCCACGCCCTGGGCGCCGCCCTTGGAGTTGTAGCCGTGATAGCAGCCCATGAGCGAAATGACGAATCCAAAGACCGCGGCCTTGACCAGGCCGGAGACCACGTCCTTGGTCTCGAGGAACTCGAAGGTCTTGCTGAGATAGTTGGCGGCGTTGAAATCCAATTTGTTGACGCTGACCATATAGCCGCCGAACACGCCGATGATGTCGGCGACAATGACCAACAAGGGCATCATCAGAAGACCCGCGATCAGCCGCGGCGCCACCAGATATTTGTAGGGGTTGGTCGAAAGCGTCGTCAGGGCGTCGATCTGCTCGGTGACGCGCATGGTGCCGATCTCCGCCGCCATCGAGGCGCCGATGCGCCCGGCAACCATGAGGCCCGCAAGCACCGGGCCAAGCTCGCGGGTCATCGACAGCACCACCACCGTCGCCACCGCGCCTTCGGCGGAAAACCGCGCGAAGCCGGTATAGCTCTGCAGCGCCAGCACCATGCCGGTGAAGATCGCGGTCAATCCCACCACCGGCAGCGAGTAATAGCCGATGTCGATCATCTGGCGCAGGATCAGGCGGGGATAGAACGGCGGCCGCACCGAATAGAACAGGGTCAGCCCGGTGAACATGGAAAGCCGGCCCACGATGTTGAGGAAATTGAGAAACACACGGCCGACGGCGGCAAGAATCTGCATGGTCAATCGTCTCCGCCGAGATAGATCCGTTGAAACCTGGGGCCGAGGCCGGTCAAGACTTCATAACCGATGGTGCCTTGTGCATCCGCCACCGCGTCGACGCTGAGATGTTCGCCGATCAGTTCGGCAAAGGCGCCGGGGATGGCGCGGTCCATTGGCACGTCCGAAACATCAAGTGTGATCAAGTCCATCGACACGCGTCCCACCACAGCTACCTGAATGTCGCCGATATATGCGCTGCCTCGATTGCTCAAGCCATGGCCGTAGCCATCGGCGTAACCCACTGCAACTGTTGCGATTCTTCCCTTGGACCGCACGCGATGGGTGGCACCATAACCAACGGTCATGGGGCTGTCAACGTCACGCACCTGGAGAATTTTCCCTTGTAGATGAACCACTTGGGCCATGGGATTGGGGCGCGTGGTGTCCGGCGCCAGGCCATAGAGCGCGGCGCCGGGGCGGGCCAAATCGAAGTGGTATTCAGGGCCGAGAAAGATCCCGGCCGAATTGGCCAGCGTCGCCGGTGCCTCGCACACCCCCCGGAGGCTCTCCCGCGCCCGGGCGAAGGCTGTGAGCTGGTCCCGGTTCAAGGGGTGATCGGGCTCGGAAGCGCAGGCCAGGTGGGTCATCACGTAAGCCACATCGATGCCGTCAAGGCGGGCGGGCGTTGCCACCAGGGCTTCGATGTCGCCGGGTCCAAGCCCGAGCCGGGTCATGCCGGTATCGATATTGAGCAGCGCCGGCGCCGAAGTGCCGCGAGCCTTGGCGGCCTCGCCATAGGCGGCAATCTGGCCGGGATCATTGAGGGCCGGGATCAGGCCATGTTCAAGCAAGGCGCCGGCGGTGTGCGCGCCATCGGGGCCGTTGAAGACATGAATCCGGGCCTGGGGCAGAAGTGCCCTGAGCGCCACCCCCTCATCAATCAGGGCGACGAAGAAATCCTCGCACCCCGCCCGCGCCAATGGGGGCGCGATCCCCGCCATGCCAAGGCCATAGGCGTCGGCCTTGACCACGGCGCCGCACCCAGCCTTGCCCAGTTTCTCCTGAAGCTTGCGGTAATTGGCGCAGACGGCGCCGCAATCGATGGTGAGCACGCCGGCTGTGGGCTCGGCTCGGGGATCAATCGAAGGCATCGGGAAGGTGGTCGTCCCGCGCGTAATCGTGGAACTTGGTGAATCTGCTATCGAATTGGAGCTTGAAGTTGCCGATCGGGCCGTGGCGTTGCTTGGCGATGTTGATGTCGGCCAGGTTGTGCACCCGCTCCATCTTTTCCTGCCATTCGACGTGCTTCTCGGTGCCGGCGTCCGGTTCCTGGCGCGACAGATAATATTCCTCGCGGAAAATGAACATGACGACGTCGGCGTCCTGTTCGATCGAGCCGGATTCACGCAGATCGGCCAGTTGCGGGCGCTTGTCGTCGCGCTGTTCGACGGCGCGGGACAGTTGCGACAGCGCCAGCACCGGCACGTTCAGTTCCTTGGCCAGGGCCTTGAGGCCGCGGGTGATCTCGGAGACCTCCTGGACCCGGTTCTCGGACCCTCTGCGCGTCGGCGAATGCAGAAGCTGCAAATAATCGATGACGATCAGGGACAGGTTGTTCTGGCGCTTGAGGCGCCGCGCCCGGGTGCGGATGGTGGCGACCGACAGCGCCGGGCTGTCATCGATGAAGAACGGAATGGCGGAAATCGTCCGGCTCGCCTTGACCAGGCTATTGAAATCGTCGCTGGAGAGCTGGCCCTTGCGGATCTTGTCCGAGGCCACGCCGGATTCCTCGGCCAGCATGCGCGTTGCCAGCTGCTCGGATGACATTTCCAGGGAGAAAAAGCCGACCACGGCGCCGTTTGTGACCCGGTCCTGGCTGCTTTCATCCTTTTCGATCTTGCAGATCTTGGCGGCATGGAAGGCGATGTTGGTGGCAAGCGCGGTCTTGCCCATGGAGGGCCGGCCCGCCAGCACGACAAGATCGGATGGCTGCAAGCCGCCGAGCAACTGGTCGAGCTCGGTGAAGCTGGTAGCGATCCCGGTGAGCTTGCCATCGCGCTTATAGGCGGCCTCGGCGAGTTCGATGGCGCTGGTGAGAGTGCGGGTGAACGGGGCGAAGCCGCCATCGATCTCGCCGGTGGTGGCAAGGTCGAACAGTTTCTGTTCGGCGCCCTCGATCTGGCCCATGGCGTTGGTTTCCGGGTCGTGGTCGAAGGCGTCATTGACCATCTCGCCGCCGAGATCGATCAGTTGCCGGCGCAGCGCCAGATCGAAGACCATGCGGCCGTAATCGGTGGCGTTGATGATGGTCACCGCCGACGCCGCCAACTGGGCCAGATACTGGGTCCCGCCGACCTCGGCAAGGCCGCCGGCCTGGTCGAAATGATGGCGCAGCGTGATGGGATCGGCGATCTGGCCGCGTTCGATCAGCTTGCCGCAGGCGTCATAGATGTGGCCATGGTCGGGATTGGCGAAATGTTCCGGAGCCAGGAATTCGGACACCCGGCCATAGGCCAGATTGTTGACCAGAATGGCGCCCAACAAGGCTTGCTCGGCATCATAATTGTGCGGGGGCTCGCGGACTAATGACTGATCATCGTGGTCGCGAAGCGGCGTAACTGTGGACTCGGTGCTGGTGGCCATGGCG
>CBDUSV010000196.1:0-5727 GCA_965369885.1 uncultured bacterium | reverse complement strand
GCCGGTTTCCGGCTTATCCATCCTTGGTAGCGGATCGCGGTCCCGGGCGCAAGTTCGCACCCTGATGGTGCCTGGGGGCCATTTGCTGGGGGCCCAAGGATACCCTATAACAGCCCTCGGGTGGCCCCAAATGCACCCCAAAAACCAAAGATTGGGGAGGATATCATGAATGACGCCATTGTCCGCGACGGCTTGAAACCCGGCGACGTGGTGGTGGTGACCGGCGCCGCCCAGGGTCTTGGCCGAGGCATCGCACGGCGTCTTGCCGCCGAGGGCGCGCGCGTCGCGGTGTGGGACATCGACCAGGCGATGGCCGCCGAATGCGTGGAAATGTGCAAAGACGCCGGCGCCGAGGCCCAATTCTTCGCCACCGACGTCAGTGATGAAGATGCGGTCGCACGCTCGGCAGAGGCCGTGATGGCGGCGTGGGGCACGCCCTATGCGCTGGTCAACAATGCCGGCATCCACCCAAGGGCGGCGTCCCTCGACATGCCTCTCGCGCTTTGGAACAAGGTCATCGGCATCAACCTCACCGGCGCTTTCCTCTGCGCCCGCGCCTTCGGCCGCGCCATGGCCGATGAGGGCCGCGGCGTCGTCGTCAATCTCGCCTCGGGCCGGGCGTTGCAGGGCGCGGTCAAGGGCGCGCACTACGCCGCATCCAAGGCCGGCATCATCTCGCTGACCAAGACCCTGGCGCTGGAATGGGCGCCCCATGGCATCCGGGTCAATTGCGTCATCCCCGGGGTTGCCGACACCCGCCAGCCCTTGGAGGACGAGAGGTTGACACCTGAAAAGCTCAAGGCGCTGGGCGCCAATATCCCGCTCGGGCGCATCGGCCATCCGGACGACATCGGCGGCCTGGTGGCGTTCTTCCTCAGCCCCGACGCCGCCTATATGACCGGCCAGGCCGTCGCCATCAATGGCGGCCGCCTGATGGTGCCCTAAGGGCCGCAAGGGCCGAAATTGGATTGGTGGGGGCTTAAGCCGCCGGCGCACTCGCGGTTTCAATTTGGCCGGCCACGATGCGCTCCTTGGGGAAGCGCACGGTGACGATGCTGCCGACGCCGACCTCGCTCTGAAAATCCAAATAGCCACCCTGCAGTTCGATCAGGTTTTTGACCAATGGCAGGCCAAGCCCGGTGCCCTGATGTTTGCGGGTCAGGAAATTTTCGATCTGGGTAAAGGGACGCAGGATTTTCGGGATGTCATCGAGGGCGACACCGATGCCTGAATCGATGACCTGGAAAACATGGCCGCTGCCGGGTTGGCTCCACGCCTTGACGGTGATCCGGCCGCCTTCGGGGGTGAACTTGACCGCGTTGGACAAGAGGTTGAGCAGGATCTGCTTGAGCATGCGTTGATCCGCGCGCAGCGAGGACATTTGATCGGGGATTTCCGTTGTCAGTTCGAGCCCCTGGCTGCGGGCCTGGCCCTTGACCATGTTCACACATGATTGGATAACCTCAACCGGATCGAACTTCTCTTCAATCAATTCCACTTTTCCGGCCTCGATCTTCGACAGATCGAGCATGTCGTTGATCAGGCTCAGGAGATGCTGGCCTGATGTGTTGATGTCGGTGACATATTCCTCATATTTGTCGTTGCCGATGGGGCCTAAGCTTTCCTTCATCATCAATTCGGAAAACCCGATGACCGCATTCAAGGGCGTGCGCAGTTCGTGGCTCATATTGGAGAGGAACTCGGTCTTGGTGCGGTTGGCGAATTCGGCTTGGTCCCTGGCCTCGCGCATCGCCCCTTCAGCCTTCTTGCGATCGGTAATATCGCTGTAGGTGCCGACGAAACCACCGTCTGGCATGGGGCGTTGGGCGAAAATATAGTATCTCCCATCGGCGCGTTGGCGATCTGTGTGCAAGATAGATTCGGCCCTTGTGCTGGCAATTCGTTCTTCTATCAACTGGTTGATATCTCCCTCGCCAAAATCGCCCCGTTCGGCGAGAAAGCGAAGTACGTCGCGCCGGTTCATGCCAAGCCGAATGAAGCCGCTGGGAAAATTACCCATATGTAAATATTCCTGGTTGAAGGCAACCAGCTTCAAGTCGGAGCTATAGACACAGAATCCCTGGGCCATGTTGTCAAGTGTCATCTCCAGAAGCGCCGATTGCTCGGCAAGCTTCTGTTCCGCCCGCCGGCGCACCTCATATTCGGATGCCAGCACCGCCCGCCACCTTTTCACCCGCATCAGGACATGAATCCAGATCGCCAGGGAAATGGCGATGGCGAGGCCCGCCATGGCGAGAGACCAAGCCACCCAGTAGCGCTCGGAACGAAGTTCTGTTCTTAAATTCGTCTGCACCAGATTGATGAATTCCGTCATGCCCTGGGAATAAATGCTTTTTTGGACTTCATATAAGGTGGAGAACAATATGGCCCTTGCTTGGCGCCGTTGGCCCTTGCGCATCAAGGCGAAAGCGCGGTTTTCCATTTCCACCAGCTTGGTGTTGGCGTCTTGCGTCTCGGTCACGGCGGTGGCCGCCCCCGGGGCAATCTGCAAGGCGTGCTTAATGGCACGGTCGAGAAGGGCTTCGTGTCTCCGGTAGCGTTCCTCCCAATAGGGCTCCCCTGACGCCACCGCCATTTTGGCGGACATGGTCAAAACTTCGTCAAGATGGATAATTTGCCCTTTTATCCTTTCGAACGAGGCCGCCCGGATCTTGGAAACTTCCGCGATGTCGTAGGCACGATAGCTGCTCCATCCCAGCCACAGGGTGGCAAGAATGGAGATCAGAATGGCGCCGATGAACGAGATCGTCGGAAACCGGTGCGCTTCGTGATTTTCCCGCTTTATTGACCGCTTCATGGAAATTCCAGGTTGCTCTAAATGCGGAAATATAAAGCACCATTTCCGCTTGGGTATGGGTTGTGAACAGAACGGATCATCTAATCAGTTCTGCCTAAAAAATTTATTAACCAAATTTTCCCAAAGGGTTCAGCGACTGCAACACGCGGCTTGGCGGGTCAGGGAGCTGATCACAAAATTGTGAAATAATGTGATTGGTTGGCTCAGGATTGATTGTTCTAGAATAATTGATATTGGGAGATTGAGTCGATGGCAGGCAAGGGGATAAGACGACATTAGGACCTGAGTTCAAAGCATGGGAAAAGAGCCAAATATCCTGTTTGATACAGGATCAGCCACGGCTCCTCCTTATGAATTTGAGGGCCGTATTCGCGAAGGGCTTGATTGTCATCAAGCCGGACGGCTCAAGGACGCCGAGGCGATCTACCGGCAGGTTCTTGAGATCGATCCCGATCATGCCGATGCCAACCATTTGCTGGGTGTGATCTCACACCAGCTCGGCGGCAATGAACGTGCCGTTCAGCTCATCTCCAAGGCCATTCGGGCCAATCCCCACATTGCGGACTATCACAACAACCTGGGAATCGTGCTTGAAAAACTGGGCCTGCCCAAGGATGCCGCCGCCAGCTACCGCGCGGCCCTGGCCCTCAAGCCGGGTTTCGCCGAGGCCCATGGCAATCTGGCAAACGCCTATCGGGAGATCGGGCGGCCTAAGGATGCCGTCGCCAGCTACCGCACGGCCCTCGCCCTCAAGCCGGATTACGCCAAGGCACATAACAACCTGGGAAGCGTGCTGGAGAAATTGGGGCGGACCGAAGACGCGCTTGCCAGCTATGGAAAGGCCCTCGCATGCAAGCCCGATTTCCCCGAGGCCCATGGCAATCTGGCAAACGCGTTTCAGGAAATGGGGCGCACCGAGGATGCCATCGCGCACTGCCGAAGTGCTATTGCCCTCGATCCCCAAAATGACCTGTTCTGGGACAGTTTGGCGAAGTGCCTGAAAACCCACTCTTTCGCCTCGGTGGATGACGATCTCTTGCAAGTTCTGTCGCGTCTATTGCGCCGGCCGAATGTTCGCCCCCACGCCATTGTCGGGGCCGTCATCAGTGCGCTTCGCCATCATCCGGATTTCTCAAATCTCCTCGAGCTCGCAGATTCCGGAAAACCGCCCGGAAAACCTGAAGCCGAAATCATATACGCCGATGCGGCCCGGCGCCTGGCGGCAATTCCCCTCCTGCTCCAAATCATGGCACTGAGCGTCATCACCGACCCGGTGGTCGAAAACCTGCTCACCACCCTGCGCCGGGCCATGATCGGGGCCATGAGCCCGGGAGCCCCCGAGGCGGGGAACGAAGCCATGGGGCTGGCGTTCCCCGCGGCCTTGGCCCTGCATTGTTTCACCAACGAGTATGTCTTTTCGGAAACCGCCGAAGAGACAGCGGCTGTCGAGGACCTGGAACGGCGGATCGTCGCACTGTTGGAAAATGGCCAAGACGTGCCGCCAGGCAATGTGGCGGCGCTTGGGGCCTACAGGCCGCTCCATATTTTCCCCTGGGCCGGCAAGCTCTTGGAATGGGAATGGACGGCTGAGATCAAGGACGTGATCGCCCGCCAGGTCGTGGAACCCATGGAAGAACGGTCATTGCACGCCAACATTCCC
This sequence comes from uncultured bacterium, assembly GCA_965369885.1. Lineage (GTDB taxonomy): Bacteria > Pseudomonadota > Alphaproteobacteria > SMXQ01 > SMXQ01 > JAZFWG01. Next base: position 1,249 of record CBDUSV010000196.1, on the reverse strand, counting down.
CGCCTCACCATCATACAGGACAAGGTCTCCCTGGCGGTTCGCGCGCAGTACGAGGAAAACCCCTATCCGCGCTGGATCAAGACCAGCGTAAGCAGGAAAGCCAAGCCCATTGGCGATGTCTTGCAAAATGCTCTGCCTCACCTTGACTTGGGGACTTATCAATCGCCCGAGAGCCCTGAGATTCTGGTGGCGGGCTCAGGCACTGGCCAACACGCCTTGGCGACAGCTGCCATGTACCATGACTCCCATGTCCTGGCGGTGGATCTGAGCCTAACCAGTCTTGCCTATGCGCAGAGAAAGACCAGCGAACTTGGCGTCACCAATATTGAATACGCCAATGGCGATATCCTGGAATTGGGCGGCCTTGGGCGCCAGTTCGATCTGATCGAGTGCGTCGGTGTCCTGCACCATCTGGGCGACCCCATGGCCGGATGGCGGGTGCTTGTGGACCTCTTGCGTCCGGGTGGGCTTATGAAAATCTCGCTCTACAGCGAGACCGCGCGCGCCGACGTCGTCAAGGCCCGCGCCCTGATCGCCGAGAAGGGATACGCCGCCACCGCCAATGACATCCGCCGCTGCCGGCGCGATATCATGGCCATGATCATGGACGCCAACCCGGCAATGCCAAAAAGCATCTGTTGTAATGACTTTTTCAGCCTAAGCGAATGCTGTGACATGCTGTTTCATGTCCAGGAGCACCGCTTCACCTTGCCGCAGATCGAGGCGGCCCTTAAGGACTTGAAGCTGAAGTTCCTGGGCTTCGACATGGCGCAACAAGGTGCGTTGAGGGCGTTCAGAGCATCCCACCCGGATCGCCGCGCGCTAACCTCACTTGCCCTGTGGCACCGCTTCGAACTCTCCAACCCGAACACGTTTTCAGCCATGTATCAGTTCTGGTGTCGGAAGAGGTAACGTCGGTTGCGCCGTCGCCGGCCGATGGGCCGGAATTCACCCCCAATTCGACCTTGATTTGCTGCTTGATTTCGCCGCCGGAGGCCGATCTACTGTTATTCATTCGCATTCCGGGCCGTCCATTCCGGGCGCCGGCAAGAACAAACTTCAGGGGGGGTATCCATGATCCGTTTCATGTTCCGCGCGGCGTGCGCCGCCGCAGCCGTTTTCGGGGCCTATCTGAGTGGGCCCGCTGTCGCCGATCCGATTGCCGATTTCTACAAAGGCAAGCGGATGACCATCCTCATCAGCTCGCGGGCCGGCAGCGGCTATGATGTCTATGCCAGGCTGCTGGGGC
>CBDUSV010000195.1:0-5727 GCA_965369885.1 uncultured bacterium | reverse complement strand
TGGTTTTCCCATGCCTGGCCGGTTTTCCGGGCAATGGCGTTGGCCTGAGCGGCAAGGTTATCGGCCTCGGCGTTGACTTGCTCCACGGCGTCCCGTGACGCCGCCGCGACACCTTGAGCCTGGGCGGCGAAAGCCTGACCCAATTTCTCGGCAATGGCGTCGGCCTGGTCGGCAAGGTTTTTGGCCGCTTCATTGACTTGATCGAGGGTGTTTTGTGACGCCAATGCCAGTTTCCGTGCCTGGCTTTCGAAGGCCTCGCCAGATTGTTGGGCCACCGCCGCGGCCCGATGGGTCAGCCCCTGGCTCGCCGCGTTGAGCCGTTCCATGATGCCCTCGGAGACCACCGCCAGATTCTGTGCCTGGCTCTCGAAGGCCTGGCCCGATTGCTGGGCCATCGATTCGGAGCGCGCCGCCAGGTCCTGGGATGCCTTGGCAAAATGTTCGACAAGCTGGTTCGATACCACGGCAAGATTCTGTGCCTGACTTTCGAAACTCTGGCCTGCCTGCTCGACCCCGGTGATGATGTCCTTATAATCACCTTTGAGCTCTTCGGTTCGCTGTTGGCCGGCCTGGACCAGACCGTCGATCCTGTTGACGGCATTCTCCGCCGCCGCGGTTAGGGCCTGGGTCTGTCCCCGCAACATCTCGCCGATTTTCGCCACGCCAACCTGCGCCTGATCCGATGCGGCGGCCAAATCCCCCGCCTGTTGGCGCACATTCTGCTGGATCAGATCACTCTGCTCCGTGACTTTTGTGGCGATCACCGCGAGTTCCTGTCCGTGGCCCTTGAACACCCCTCTGATTTTATTGGCCACCGCCGACGCGTTTTCGGTCGCCTCGATCAGTTCACGGGCCTGGGCGCCGAGCGCCTCGGTCATGACCTTGACGCGCCCCTCGGCATCCTGGGATGGATAGATGAAGCTTTTGAGCTGGGCCTCGACCGCCTGGGATTCGATGCTTTGGCGGTTGCCTCGAACGATCAGCCACAGCATCAGCCACAGGAACACCAAGGGCGTGAACACGCCGGCAAAATAGGCGCCAAGTTCGTGGGGCAACAGGAACAGCAGATTGTTCCAGTCGATATAGGTTTCGACATAGTAGGCCGCGGCGCCAAGCCACGTTGCCGTGAGCAACGCACCGAACCCCAAAACGGCAATGAATCGTTTCGTCGCGGTGGTCATTCCCTAAACCTGCCCTTTACCTCACCTCTGGTGATGCCCAGGATGGCGGGGCAACAGACTATACTCAAGGCAAACTTCCGGGTCCATGCACCCGTCCCGGTTTTGATCCCTGGTTTTGATCACGGTGGCTGGACCTTACCAAATGAAGGCGGGGATCGCGGCTTTGGGGATATGGCCGGCACGTTCGCAAGCGGCTTGGAGGCGTTCCGGGTCGGGACGCTCCCCATAGGCGGTGCCCAGTTCCCGGGCAAGAATTCCGCTGGTCACCAGCACCGCATCGAGACCGGAATCCAAGGCGCCCTTGATGTCGGTGCTAAGCGAATCGCCGATGGCGAGGATCCGCCCCGCATCATCGAGACCCATCAACTCCAAACAGGCCCGGTAAGCTTCCGTGAACGGCTTGCCGTGATAGTAGACGTCGCCGCCCAATTCCTCGTAGCGCATCGCCAGGGTGCCGGCACAAATGATACGCCGGCCGCCGCGGATGACCTCGAGATCGGGGTTGGCGCAGACCATGACCAAGTTGCGCCGGGCGCAAGCGGCTAGCACGTGTTCGTAATCACCGACGGTCTCGTCATCTTGCCACGGGCCGGTGTTGACAATGAACTGGGCCTCATCCGGGTCCGCCACGATTTCGACATCGAGGCCGTCGAACAGGCCCTTGTCCCGGTCCGGGCCCATATGCAGACAGCGGCGTCCGAGCGCCGCATGGCGCGGCTCGTCACGGGCAACGAGGGCCCGGTAGGCAAGCTCCCCCGAACTGAGCACATGATCGTAAAGGGCGCGATCCAGGCCCATCCCGGTCATGGCCTCGGCCACGGTTTCGGCCCGGCGCGGCGCATTGGACAGCATGGTGACGCGCTTGCCGTGATTGTGCAGTTCCTCGAGGCAATGGATGACGCCGTCGAAAAGCTCGTGACCATCATGGACGACCCCCCAAAGATCGAGGATGAACCCGTCATAGGCGGGGGCCAAGTCACGAAGGCCGGGAAGGATGTTGATGGCTGGCATTTAGAATGGAGCTAATGATAGCGGCCACGGCTTGGCCCGTTGTGCCATGGCCGGCCAACGATGTGAAGGACGAATGTGGGGAGGCTCAGTCGTCGCGGCTTGGACGCGGTTCGCCGAACAGGAAGCCTTGGCCGAAATCGAGGCGGAATTCGAGCATCTCGATCAAATCATTTTCGCGCTCGACCTTTTCCACGATCAAATCGATGTTGGCGCGGTCGAGCTCTTGGCGCAGGCCTTCCATGTCAACCTGCGGCGGTATCGGGTTTATCGGAGGGATAACAACCCTTGGTGCGGGCGCGTCCTCGTCCCCGGCTTCGCCCCCGGCTTCGACCTCGACTTCTGCCCCGACCGGCGCTTCGGCCATTTGCCGCGCGGGCGCTTCGGGTTCCGGCCAGCGGATCGCCAACAGATTTTTGATATCGACCTTGACGAACTTCACGTTCCGTTGGGCCAGGATATTGCAATCGAGGTCGAGATCCGTCACCCGGTCCATCGAGAACACGTAACCAAGCCGAGACAGCTGTTCAAGATCGGGTTCAACATCCAACCACAGGGATTCAAGATCCGCCTGGCTGAACTCAAAGATCAAATTGTGGCTGAGTTCCGAATTCGCCACCATGAATTGGACGAATTCCTTGAAGAAGGCCTTGTCCTGGAGGGTGCGGCTCGAGATATTGCAGAAAAAGCTGACATTGTGGCTGTTGCTCTGGGCCTTGCGCACCAGCTGCACGCAACGGAACAGCAACAGATTGTCGATGGCGGCAACCAGGCCTTCGCGCTCGGCGATGGGGATATATTGCTCCGGCAAGATCATGTTGCCGTCGGCGGCGCGAATCCGGGTGTAGCACTCATAGAACCGGGGCTTGCGCTGGGGCAGGCTGACGACGGGTTGCAGGAACAACTCGACCCGGTCGCTGCGCAAGGCCTCATGGATAATCTCGAGGACCTGGGCGTCGTTGAAGGGTGTGTGTTGGATGTTCTCTAAATCCTCGAACTCGGCAACCGGCGCCGATGCCCCGTTTGCCCGGGGGCCGTCAAGGTGCAAGGCCTGCTGGCTGGCGGCTTGCGCGTCGCGGCTGTGGCTAATCTGTTCGATCAGGCTTTGCAGCACCTGCACCTCGGCGACGACCTTTTCGAGATCGGGGGCGGATTTCTTTTCCTTGGTTTTTTCCCTGAGCGCCTTGTGCAACAGCGAGGATTCCTCGGCCATGGAGATAAACTCTTCGCGCAGCCGCTCATAGCCGCGCGAGAGTGCGTCATACTGTTCGCTCGCGATGTCGTTATGTTCGCCGCGGGCCATCGCTTCATGCATAAGCGCCGAGGAGATCAGCACGAACCCCGCGACCACAACTGCCCACTGGCTGTCGACGGATACCACCACCGAGGGCAGGACCAGGGCGACAGCCACCGCAAACAGCACATAGGAGGTGGCGATGAAAAGATGCTTAATTACAGACATGGCGCGGTTTTTTGTACGAAGCAACATTCGCACCTTGCGGCCAAGGTCTTGAAATAGAGTTAATAAAGGCTTCCGTCCAGGCCCACCGCGTCACTGACATGGCCAAGGCCGTCGGCGCGCAAAAGCTGGGAAAGTTCAGCCTTTATGCGGCTGACAAGGCCGGGCCCCTGGTAAACCAGCGCCGAATAGAGCCCGACCAGGGAAGCCCCGGCCCTAATTTTGGCATAGGCATCGGCGCCGGATGAGACCCCACCGACCCCGACCAGAACCACCTTGCCTCCGGTCAAGCCATGGAGCCTTCCCAACACCGCGGTCGAGAGTTCGAACAGGGGTTTGCCACTGAGACCGCCGCTTTCTCCCCAGTGCCGGCTTTTGAGGGTGGCCGGGCGCTCGATGGTGGTGTTGCCGACCATGACGCCTTCCACCAGGCCCGACATTGCTAGATCGGCGATATCGGCCAATTGGTCCGGGTCCAGGTCCGGGGCGATCTTGACCACAAGCGGTGGTGGCGCCGCGCTCACCGTCTCGTCGCGGGCGGCCCTGACTGCCGTCAACAGCTCCTCGAGGGCGCCGCGGTCCTGGAGGTCGCGAAGCCCCGGCGTGTTGGGCGAAGAGACATTGACCACCAGATAATCAGCAAATTCCGACAGCGCCCGGGCGCCGGCGACATAGTCGCCGACGGCGTCGGGACTGTCCTTGTTCTTGCCGAGATTGACGCCGAGGATGCCGGTGCGGCCGCCCCTATCCCGGCGGTGGCGAAGCCGCACCGCCACCCGTTCCATGCCGTCATTGTTGAAGCCAAGCCGGTTGATCACGGCCTCGTCATCGGCCAAGCGGAACAGTCTGGGCTTGGGGTTGCCGGGCTGGGCCAAGGGCGTCACCGAGCCGATCTCGACGAAGCCGAAACCAAGGCCGAGCATGGCATCGATGACCTGGGCATTTTTGTCGAAACCGGCGGCAAGGCCGATGGGGTTGGCGAAGTCCCGCCCCCATAGCCGGGTGGCGAGAATGTCATCGTCACCCCCGCGCTGGGCCGGCGCCAGGCCAAGACGTAGCGCCGCCAGGGTCAGGTTGTGGCTGAACTCGGCGGGAAACAGGCGCACCAAAGGGCCGATGACGCGATAGCTATCCATCGGGCGGCAAACTAAACCAAGGGGGATGTTCTGAACAGGGTTGGAGCCGTCATCAATTGATAGTAAGAAAATATTCTCATGCTGCGCCACGCTGACATTTGGCGGGGGATCGATGAACTCGCCAGCGACAACGGGCTCACGCCTTCGGGCCTGGCGCGCCGGGCCGGGCTCGATCCCACCACCTTCAACAAAAGCAAACGCCATAACCGCGACGGCAAGCCGCGCTGGCCCAGCACCGAAAGCATCGCCAAGATTCTGGCGGTGACGGACTGCAGCTTGGCGGGTTTCACCGCCCTGATCGGCGAAGGGGATGGCGGGGCGATGGCGCCGCCGCCATCGGCCGCCGGCTCAGGCCCTGGAGCCCAATCAAGGACCGCATTGCATTACATCGATGGCGAATGGCTCGAAGGCAACCCTAAGATCATGGGGCCGATGACCAACGGCGCCTGGATGGCATCGGTGGTGTTCGACGGCGCCCGGTCCTTCGCCGGCGCCGCGCCGGACCTCGACCGCCACGCCCGGCGCACCTTGCACTCGGCCCGGGTCATGGGGCTCGACCCCAAGCTCGGCGCCGCCGACATCGAAGATCTGATGTGGCAGGGCATCGCCAAATTTCCCGCCGACGCCGAGCTTTATATCCGCCCCATGTTCTTCGCCGAGGACGGCTTCGTCGTGCCCAGGCCGGAAAGCACCCGTTTCGTCCTCTCGGTTTTCGAATCCGCCCTGCCGGCGCCTGACGGCTTTGCCGCGTCGCTCTCGCCCTTCCGCCGCCCCGCGCCTGAGACCGCGCCCACCAAGGCCAAGACATCGTGCCTTTACCCGCAAAGCGCCCGCGCCATGGTGGAAGTCCGCAGCCGAGGTTTCAACGTCGCCGTCATGGAAGACTTGGACGGCAACGTCGCCGAGTTCTCCACCGCCAATCTGTTCATGGTCAAGGACGGCG
>CBDUSV010000194.1:0-5742 GCA_965369885.1 uncultured bacterium | reverse complement strand
CGATGATCGCGGCCAGGGTCCTCATGGCGCACTCCCTTATATTGAGCCTTGACGTGCCATTGACGCCACGCCCGTGGCCACAGTATGTGGTTTCACGAGACCGTCAAGCCCATTGCAGCCGCTTTTGACTGGCCCCGGCAGCCATCGTATGGTGGTTGGCGAGGACGGCCAAAATCTTGCGAGGAAATCAAGATGACGAAGAAGTATCACCTGATCAGCTCCTTCACGTGACCTTGGGTGCAGCGCGCCGTGATCCTAATGCGCGCAAAGGACGTCGAGTTCGAAGTCACCTACATCAATCTTCGCGAAAAGCCCGATTGGTTCCTGGAGATCTCGCCCCACGGCAAAGTCCCGGTGCTGAAGGTCGATGACGAGATCCTGTTCGAATCCAACGCCATCGCGGAATATCTCGACGAGATGGTCGAGCCCAGGCTGCATCCCGCCGATCCCATCAAGCGGGCGCGCAACCGGGCGTGGACGGATTTCGTCCCCGATTTTTCGAGTGCGCTCAGCAAGGTGATCTACGCCAAGTCCAAGGAGGCCATGGAGCAAGGCCTGACCACGGCGCCAAAGGTGCTGGTGCGGCTGGAAGAGGCGCTGGCGAAAGAACGCGGCAATGACGGACCCTACTTCAACGGCGATAAGCTGTGCCTGGTGGACGCGGCCTACGCGCCGTTCCTGCGCCGCCTCGCCATCGCCGAGGGGGTGCTGCACACCGGGCTGTTGGGGGGCTTCCCCCTGGTCGAGGCGTGGTCCGCCGCCCTGATAGCGAACGACAACGTGCTCAACTCGCTGGCGCCCAACTTCGCGGAAGAATTCGAGGTCAATCTCAAGCGCCGCGAGACCTATCTGTGGTCGCAGATCGAGGCCAGCCGGGCCGCAGCCGAATAGGTGCCGTGGTGGCGTCGCGCCTGGCGGCAAAGGGGCCGATGGGGCTCAACGGTCTCGCGGCATGCGATGCGGCGGCCCGCCTCGAGGCCGGCGATATCACTTCGGAAGCCTTGGTGCGCGATTGCCTGGCCCGCATCGCGGCCCGCGAGCCCGAGGTTCAGGCCTGGGATTATCTCGATCCCGATTACGCCATCGAACAAGCCAAAACCCTGGACGCCACGCCACGGCGAAGCGCGCTGCATGGTGTGCCGGTCGCGATCAAGGACATCTTCGATACCTTAGACATGCCCACCGCCCACGGCTTTCAACCCTATGAGGGCGATCGTACCGGGCGCGATGCCAATTGCGTCGCAGCGCTACGAGCCGCCGGGATGGTCATCATGGGCAAGACAGTGACCACCCAGTTCGCCTGCCCGTCGCCGCGCAAGACGCGGAACCCCCACGACCCCAGCCGCACGCCAGGGGTCTCATCCAGTGGCTCGGCCGCCGCGGTGGCGGATTTCATGGTCCCGCTGGCCAACGGCTCCCAGACCGGCGGCTCGGTGATCGGCCCGGCGGCCAATTGCGGGGTCTATGGTTACAAGGCGAGTCTCGATGGGCTCGACCGTGGCGGCTTTCGCCACTGCAAGAAGTCGATCGACACCTTGGGCCTGTTCGCCCGCACCATCGACGATCTGATCTCGTTGCGCGCCGTGCAGACCGGAGGCGATGTGCCCGAAGCCGTCGACCGTTCCCACCCGGTGCGGATCGGCATCGTGCGCCCCGACGGCTGGGACAATGCCGAGGCTTATGTGCAAGCGGCGATCGAGCGCGTAGCGGATTTGCTCGGCCAGGCGGGCGCCAGGGTGAGCGATGTGGCGCTGCCTGGGCGCTTCACCGACATCGCCCCCGACTTTTCCGTCGTCAATGGATGGGAAGGATCGATCATGCTGGCGTCGGAAATCCGCGATCATCTCGATGCCTTCAACGACCACAACCGCGCGCGAGTGGAATTCGTCCGCGGGCTCGCGGCGGAGGACTATGAACGCGCCGGCAAGAACCTTGATGCCGCACGGGCCGAGATGGGTGCGCTGATCAAGGATTATGACGTCTTCATTTCGCCCAGCCTGCCCGGCGAGGCCCCGGTCGGGCTCACCCGGGTGCGCGGCGCAAGCTTCGCCCGGCTGTGGACCCAGATGCACGCCCCGGTGGTCAATTTGCCGCTGTTTTCCGGCCCCAACGGTCTGCCGGTCTCGTTCCAGGTGATCGGGGCGAAAGACAGCGACGATGCGACCCTCGCCTTCGCCAATTGGGTCGATGGGCGCTTGCGCGAGGCGGGGCTGCCAACATGATTGAAGTTCTGATTTCGGCTAAATAAGGGATTCGAATGATGAGTATCGATTTGCAGATGCTGGTGTGGACGGCGATCCTTTGTGTTCTGCAGGCCTTCCCCTACACCATTGCCCTGATCATCAAGCTCGGTCCAATCCGCGCCATGAGCTACCCGCAACCCGGCGATGACAATCTGCCGGAATGGGGCCGGCGGTCCAAGCGCTCCCATCTAAACCTGGTGGAAAACCTTGTGCCTTTCGCGGCTGTCGTGCTCACCGTGCAGGCCTTGGGCGCCGCCAATGAGACAACTGCGCTGGGGGCGATGATATTCTTCTGGTCCCGGGTCGCGATGATGATCGGACACAGCTTCGCCATCATCGGCGTGCGCTCGGTGGCGTGGTTCGTGAGCCTTGCGGGCCTGGTGGTGATGGGGAGCCAAATCCTCTAGATCAGGTGTCCGAGGGCGTCTCAAGCGGTTTCCAGATCGCACCGATGGCCCTACAATTTCGCGCCACAGGCAAAGCCAATAAGACTTGGGGAGGATTGAACATGAGATTGATCTCTTATCGGGCCACTGACGGTGACGATTCCGCCGGCGGGGTCGGTGTCATGGTCGACGACACCAATTTCGTCGCCTTGGCCGAGGCCGACCCGGATCTTCCCAAAACCTTGCGCGGTCTGTTGGAATTGGAGGGCGGGCTGGCGCGCACGGCGGCGAGCGTCGCCGGCAAGGCCCCTAGCCATGGCCTGGGTGATGTCACCCTGGACCCGGTGATTCCCAATCCGGGCGCGGTGTGGTGCGCCGCGCTCAACTACGCGGCCCATCAGGAAGAGGTCGGCCGCACCCGGTCGGAATATCCCGAGATCTTCCTGCGGTCCCCCGCATCCCTGGTCGGGCACTTACAGCCCGTGGTGACGCCCTATGGCCCCGGGGTGACGCGCCACGACTTCGAGGGTGAGTTGGTCGCCATCATCGGCACCGCCGGACGGCATATCGCCGAGGACCAGGCGCTGGCGCACGTCGCCGGCTACGCCGTCGGCAATGAAGGCTCGGTGCGCGACTATCAGCGCCACAATCGCCAATACGGCATCGGCAAAAGCTTCGATAGCTCCGGCAGTGTCGGGCCCTGGCTGATGACCGCCGACGAGTTCGGCGATCCTTACGCCCAGTCGATCATCACCCGGTCCGGCGGCATCGAGAAGCAGAACTGCTCTATCGGGCTGATTCTGGCCAAGATCGAGGAGATTATCGCCTACACCTCAAAGGGCTATCACTTCCAGCCCGGCGACATGATCTTCACCGGCACCCCGGCGTCCCTGCCCGACACGGTCAAGCTGATGAAGCCCGGCGACGTGGTGGAGATCGAGATTACCGGCCTGGGCACATTGAAAAACAGCGTCATAGAAGGGACGCCGGCATAGCCAGAAACCCGGTGGGGTGTTTTCGCCCGGGATGACCGCACGCCCCTCGGTGATGTCCTGGGAAAAGCTCAGCGGCCGGCTCAACTTGTCATGCGTATCTTGACGTCTTTGAGGCGGGAAATCTCCTGATCCACGGCGTCGCGCCCGGCATTCTGCCAGCCCTCGATTTCCTTCGTCAGATAGTGGATCAACAGATCCGGGAACGGGCGTGGCTCGGCGCGGACTTGGTTGGCGTCGCGGAACAATTCGTAATGGGTGGTGTAACGCCGGGAATAGGCCCGGACATAGTAATAGTGCCGCGTGCGTTCATAAAATTCCACCAACGCCGACGCCGCGATCTTATGGACAATCGTGGCGGAAAGTGGCGCCACCTCCGGGCGGGCATAGGAAAGCCGGTCTTCGCCAAAGCTGAATTGGTACCACTGGCAATCGCCGCCGGGGAAAACCACGCCGATGGCGTAATCCGCGGCCAAGTCGCGCAAGGCCCCAAGATAGCTGTCATTCTTCTCGCCATCATAGGCCGTGGCTGCCCAAGCCTTGAACCCGTTGCCGATCATATCTTCGACAACGGTTTGAAGCCGGGCGGTGTCATGGCCGTTGGTGTTGGGATCGCTGAGCGGCGGAATCGGCGCGGTGGGATCGAAGCGCTGTAATTCCGGTTCGTCCTCAAGGGTCACCACAAATCTTGAGGCCGCCTCATGGCATTGGATGGCGCCGTCATTGACTTCGATGATGTCGCCGGGGTTGGCCATGAAGGTCTCGATGTCCGGCGCCATGCGGTTGAGATCACCGAGGAAACGCCCGCGGTCGATGGGAAAGGTGTAGGGATTGAGCCAGGCATGGTCGCCGGTAAAGCGGAACCCCGCCGAGCCGGGAACCACTAGCCGCGGGTTGGCTTCGATGACATTCGACAGATTGGCGGCGTGCGCCTCATAAGGGAACCGGGTATCACGGGTCTCGAAGAAGGCGAAGTTCTGGCAGGCATACATGGCGAACATGACGTCGATTTGGGGCACCCATTTGCGCACGGCCTCAACGTCTTGGCGCTCGACATCGCTATCGACCTGATTCCATACCACGCCGGTCGAATCCCGGAACACCATGCCGAATTCATTGACGCTCGCGATCTGTGACGGCGTCGGCAGAAAATCACAGCCATTGAGTTGGGCCGCCTTGAAGGGCTGAAGTTGATGAATGCGGGCAAAGCCCAGCTTTTCGCAGGCGTAAGCCAGCATCTCATCTTCCGGGATCAGCACGTCGACATCCCGCGGCAGCATGGCGAGAGAGCGGATGTCGAAATGGTCCGGGTGGCGATGGGATATGATGACCACATCTATTTTCGGCAAATTTTTAAGATCGACCCGCCGTTTGGGCGCCGAAGTGACGGCCCCATCCTCGAACGGGTCGAAAAACACCGGGTCCATGATGCAGGTGGTGTGGGCCATCTCCACCAGCATCGTGGCGTGGCCGATTAGCGTGACCTTCATAGCTTTTCCTTAGCCGCCCGCGACAGGTTTGCCAGACCTCTTCCCGGGCACATTATAGATATTCAGGGGGTGGGCTCAAAGGCTCAATCAAGGGCCCGTCTGTTGGCCCGGCTGCCTCGCGCGCCCCCGCCGGCGAGTTTTGTTGCGCTTAGGTAACGTCCATACCCGCGCCTGCCGGCGTCTCCGCGGCATCACCACAAGATAAAGAGACTCCAATCATATAGTAATAAAGAAGAATTTATCTAGAATTTTATTTAAACATACTATATTTTCCTTAGTATAGTTAATGACGGTTAAATATAAATCAATTCTGTATTAACCTTTTTTTATAATTTCTGGCATTTACTTGCGAAACGCTTTCAATGGCCAACCCAAGTCTTATCCCAAGGAGACACCCCTCATGACATTCTTCAAATCGATCCGCTCGGCTACGGCCATGGCCGCCATTCTGCTTGGCCTCGCATTGGTGGCCCCGAAGGCCGCTGTTGCGGGTGAATATGAAGATGCGCTTGCCGGTATCGAGGCGGTCTTCGGCCACATCGGCGACACCAACACCGCCATGCCCGGCAGTGCCGATTGGCGGATTATCGACGTCACCATCACCGCCAAGGACTTCAAGGCATCGGGAGAC
>CBDUSV010000193.1:0-5744 GCA_965369885.1 uncultured bacterium | reverse complement strand
CCCTAGCCTCCTCACCCTTCCCTGTTGCACAATGGGCTCGCGTGGCTTATGACCGGCGCGCGCTTGGGCGGCAGGTGCGGACGACAAAAACACGTGACAAACCCCAGGGAGTGACCCCTTGAAGATACTGGTGCTCGGCGCGGGCGTTATCGGCACCACCAGCGCCTATTTCCTGGCCCGGGCCGGCCATGAGGTCATCGTCATCGAACGCCGCCCCGGCCCCGGCCTCGAGACCAGCTTCGCCAATGGCGGCCAGTTGTCCGCCGCCCACGCCCGGCCCTGGGCCAACCCCACGGCGCCGTGGGACGCGCTCAGCTGGATCGGCCGGGACGGCGCGCCCTTGGTGTTCCACCCCCGCGCCGATATGGAGCTGTTCAACTGGGTGCTGCGTTTCCTGGTCAATTGCGGACCCGGGCGCACCCGGACCAACACCGAACGCAATATGCGCCTTGCGCTCTACAACCGGGCCCAGATGGACGCACTCGAGGCCGAGACCGCCATCGAATTCGGCCACACAAAGAACGGTATCCTGCAGATCCACCGGAGCGAACGTACCCTGGAGGCGGCGTCCCATCACGCCGAATACCTCCGCGGCCTCGGCTGTGAGGTCGACGTGTTGGGCGCGGCGGGCTGCATCGAGGTCGAACCGGCCCTGGCGGCGGTGCGCGAAAGCCTCGCCGGCGGCGTCTTCAGCCCCGGCGATGCCAGCGGCGACGCGCATTTGTTCACCCAGCGCCTGGCCGCCATCGCCCAAGCCATGGGGGTGGTGTTCCGCTATGACACCGTGGTCAAGCGCATCTCCCATTCCGGCGGCCGGGTCACCGGGGTGATGACCGACCAGGGCATGTATGTGGCCAACGCCTATGTGGTGGCGATGGCAAGCTACAGCCCGCTTTTGCTCCGGCCCTTGGGCATAAAGCTTCCGATCACCGCGGCCAAGGGCTATTCGGTGACCCTGCCGGTGGAAGGCCCCGGCGCGCCCACCGTGAGTGTCACCGACGAGGCCCACAAGCTGGTGTTCAGCCGCTTGGGCGACCAGTTGCGCATCGCCGGCACCGCCGAGCTCGGCTGCCATGACGCCTCCATCGACAATGCCCGGGCCGAGGCCATATTGGCCAACGCCCTCGATCTCTTTCCCGACGCCGGCGATGGCGACACCGCCCAGTTCTGGGCCGGGCTTCGCCCGCTCACGCCGGACGGGGTGCCGGTGATCGGCCCTACCCCGGTGGGCAACCTTTATCTCAACACCGGCCACGGCACCCTGGGCTGGACGCTGGCCTGTTCATCTGCGCGGGTGATCGCCGACCAGATCACCGGCGTCGAGCCCGAGATCGACACCAAGGGCCTCGGCCTCGATCGCTTCTAACCATTCAGGAGATCCCCCATGGCGCTATATCTCACCGAAGCCGAGGTCCAAGGCCTGGTCACCATGGAAGACGCCATCGCGGCGCTGAAAGACGGCTTCGGCCAATGGGGCAAGGGCGGCACCGCGACCCTGCCCCGGGGCCGGCTTGCGCTTCCCGGGAATAAGCGGCTGAACCTGATGGCGTCGGTCATTCCGCCTGCGGACGTCTTCGGCATCCGGGCGTATTACAGCCTGGCGTCCGGCGCCAACAATCTGGTGCTGCTGTTCTCGATTGAAGACACGCGGCTGTTGGCCGTCATCGAAGCCCGATGGGCGTCGGCGACGCGGACCGGCGCCGCTTCCGGCCTCGCCACCGGGCTGATGGCGCGGAAGGATGCGTCGAGCGTCGCCATCATCGGCACCGCCCGCCAGGCCGGGCCCCAGCTCCACGCCATGAAAGCGGTGCGCCCGATCACCCGCATTGCCGCCCATAGCCGCGATCAGGCCCACCGCGAGGACTTCGCCGCCCGCATGACCGATGAGCTCGGCATTCCGGTCACCGCCGCCGATAGCGCCGAGGCCTGCGTCGATGGCGCCGACATCATCGTCACCATGACCAATTCCAAGACCCCGGTGTTGCGGGGAAGCTGGCTTGTGCCCGGCCAGCATATCAACGCCGCCGGGGCCAATTCCGCCGACTGCCGTGAGCTCGACGACGCAGCCGTGCTCAAAGCCGATATCAAGGCGGTCGATGATCTGTCCCAGGCCCGCATCGAGGCCGGCGCCTTCATGGAGATGACCGATGAAGGCAGCCTGGATTGGGCCGATATTCATGAGCTCGGCGCCCTGGTCCAGGGCGAGGCCGAGGCGCGCACCAATGACGATCAGATCACGTTGTATAAGTCCCTCGGCATCCCGTTGGAGGACGTCGCCTTCGCCAAGATGATCCATTCCCGCGCCGTCGAACAAGGTGTCGGCACCGATTTCGCCGGCTAATATTCAGGGCTGGGATTTGATTCAGGGCGTGTATTCGACGATATCGAGGCCCTGGAAACGGTCGAGGATATAGACCAGCCCGTCGGCCGCCACCTCCACATCGTTGGTCTGGGCGTTGGGCTGGCCCGATGCGGGCTCGGGGATGAAGTGGCCGGTCTCTTGCGGCAGGGTCGGGTCGGAGAAATCGATCACCCTGAGCCCGCCCGAGAACCAGGTGGCGAAGATCACGGTGTCGTCGATGTGTTCTTGGTACTGATGGGCGCCGAAGCGCCGCCCGGCCCGGCTTAGCGGACAATCGGCCTCGCTGACATGGAAGGTCGAGAGCGGCTTGAAGTCGTCGAGATCGCTGACATCGAAGATCCACAAAAAGGCCGGGGCCTGGCCCGGGAAGCGCTCGACCTCCTCGTCCATCACCAGGGCGATGTCGCGGCCCGCCACCGGGAACGGCACCTTCATGGCGGTGTGGGTCGGCGGCTTGAAGGTGGGGTGAGTGTCGAAGGAACCCAGCGTCTTTGGGTTCCGGATATCTGAGATGTCGATGGCGGCGAAACCGCCATACCAGCACCCGGCCCACAGCTCATCGCCCAGGCGCATGGCGTGGTGCAACTGGTTGCGGGCACCGCTCCATGACGGGGTCTCGCCCCCGGCCAGGTTCTGGCCTGGAATCCACCAGCGCGAAACCTCTTCAGGCCTGGCCGGGTCGGTAATGTCATAATTGACTAGGATATTGCCGGCAAACCCGTCCATGCCGGTGGAGATATAGGCGTAAGTGTCATCCACATCGAAACGGTGGGCGCCCTCGCCGCCGGTCTTGTGAAAGGCGATCTGGCGGGGCTTGGCGCGGTCGGAGATGTCAAAGACGCGGAAGCCGGCCTCGTCATAGGGCTCCCCCGCGGCCTCGGCCAGGGTCGGGATCTCCACCGGATCGGTGCCGATCTCGTGGGCGATCTCGGCGTCGGTGGGCTCGCGCTTCAGCGTGGTGGTGAGATGCGCCCTGGCATCGGCGGCCTGATGGGCGCGGCGGAAGAAGCCCCGGCGCAGGCGCTCGGAATTGACGATCATGATGTCGTCCTGGACCACCCTGGCCTTGTGGGAATGGGACTTGCCGCTCTCGAGCGAGATGGTGGAGACCACCTTGGGGTGGCGGGGGTCCGAGACATCGACGATGGAGGTGCCATGGGGCGGATCCATGTGGGCGATATAGGCGTAATCCCCCACCACCGTGACCTGGCCGCCGCCGGGAATGTCGAGGCGCGAAATCGGCTTGAAGTTTTTCGCCACCGGGTTCGGGTTGTCCGCATCCATTTTGGGTCTCCTAGCTACACAAACTCAGAAATCAGCCTCAGAAATCATCCGGATCGCCCCAGCGCCGGCGCCAGCGGAATTCACCGTCATCGCAGGACGGGATGGTGTGCACGCCGCCGCCATGGGCCGCCGCCGGGCGCAGCATGGCGGGGGCGCCACCATCGGGCGTGGCCCCGGCGATCTCTAAGATCAGCTTACGGCGGATCGCCTTGGCGAAGTCCTTGAAATTCCGCGCCACCACCATGAAGGAACCGGGCCCGCCGATGACGCAGTTGCGGTAATAGAGATCGATATTGACCATGGCGGGGCGGCCCGACGGCGTCGGGCGGTCGTTCATGATCGGCAGGCCGTTGATGATCAGGCCCTTGGCGACGGCGTTGTCCCGGGCGAAGCTGACGAAGCCGCCCCAATTGTTGGGGCCGTCGCCGGAAATATCCACCACCCGGCGGGTGCCCTCGAAAGCGTTGTTCTCGATGAACGGCACGGCGAAGTTGATGGCCTCGGCGATGGCGGTGCGCCGCGCGGTCTCCGGCGGCTCAACCATGAGCCTGGCGGCGAAGGCGTGGGCCGAGGCCGCATCATGGATGACGGTCCAGTCGGCGATGATCTTCATGTGGCCGAACCCGGCCCATTCGTAATAAGCCACGGCGATGCGCCGCAGCATGCCGGACCGGATCGCCTTGACGATACCGGGATCGCGGAAGGCGGCGATATAGCCGGCGCGCTGCAAGGCGGCCTCGTCCTCGTCGATGCTGCCCGAGACATCGACGGCCAGGGCAAGCTCGAGATCAACCGGCTCGGTGGCGTAGGCGGACGAGGGAAGCCCCATCGTCAGGATGGCGACAACAAACACGATGCGAAACCGGCGTGGCAATATCATCACGAACAGTTTACTCCTTATTTCTTGCCGGTGGGACCCACGGTGCGATAGATTTAAATCCGCACCGGAAGGAACCGGTTATCACAAGCATCTATCCATAAAAGGGGATGAACGGTGAAAGTGGATTTGGACCAGGCCGAGGCTGCGGAACTGATGAAGAAATGGCCGAACTTGTCCCGCGACGAGCGGACAAAGATTTGGCTCGACATCTCGGACATGACGGCTGAGGAGTTTCAAGACTACCAAGATAAACACAAGGCCCGCCAAGGCGGGGTGCCCGAGGTGGGCTCGGAGGCTCCCGATTTCGAGGCCGACGTGCTCGACCGCGAGCGCAAGCGCACCGGTGAAACCTGGCGGTTGTCGTCATCCCGGGGCAGACCGGTGGGGCTGATCTTCGGCTCCTTCACATGACCACCCTTCCGTAATCAGGCCGTGCGCCTGAACGAACTCTACAACCAGTACAAAGACCAGGTTGACTTCCGCTTGATCTATATCCGCGAAGCCCACCCCGATGACGGCTGGCGCGCGCCGGCCAATCTCAGGGACGCCATCTTCTACAATGAGCCGACCTCCGACGATGAGCGCACCGAGGTGGCGTCGGTGTGCCAGGTCAAGCTCGATCTCGAAATGCCGATGCTGGTCGATGGCATCGACAACGACGTCGAGGGGAAATATGTCTCCGTCCCCATGCGTCTGTTTCTCGTCGATGGCGAGGGCAAGATTGCCTATACCGGCGATCTCGGCCCCCACGGCTTCAACACCGAGACCTGGGAAGAGGCGATCAAGCAGCAGTTGGTTGACGCCTGATTTGATTGCCCCATGGCTGTAAATGCGATGAAGCCCCGCCAACCCGGCGGGGTTTCTCTTTGGCGCGGTTTGACACACATTTTTCCAAGCCGTGCTATGATGGCGGCCATGACTGAAACCGCCACACTCGAGCCCTTGCACCCGGTCAGCGATGCCGCCCTTTGGACCGGCGCCGAGCTTGGCGCCACCGAGGACTGGATTTACCGCCTTGACGGCGACGAGATCGCCGAACTGGATAGCGCCGTCCAAGGCGTCAAGGCCAAGGGCATCGCCATCAAGGACATCGGCGTCGACGACTTTCCCCTGCCCCGCCTCGATGACAAGCTGCGCTCGGTGCGTGATCAGGTCATCGATGGCCGCGGATTGGCCCTGATCAAGGGCGTACCCGTCGCGCGTTACGACCACGAGGAG
>CBDUSV010000192.1:0-5761 GCA_965369885.1 uncultured bacterium | reverse complement strand
CGTCGTTGGGATCAAATTTTGAGATTGGGCCTTATCGGCGTTTTCAGCCATGAGGCCAAGCCAGAAAGGCTGGCCGCCGGTTTGATCCACCATGTTCTTCACACCCAGGGCCGTTGGGGCGGCGGCGCCTATGGTGTTTTGAGCAGCTGGATTTTGAGCAACCGGCTTGGCGGTGGCCATGAGGGCGGCCACCGCATTGGCGGGCTGGGCGGCATAAAAGGCACTGCCCGCCGGCAGGCTTGATCCGCCGGCAAACGCGGCCTTGGCTATGCTCGATGCGGCCATGTTCGGGATGGCCATGGGTGATGGCGCGGCGCTGGGGGCTGATCCGGCTTGACCGCCGGGACGGGCGACCCGCGCATCAATTTGTGGCGGGATTTGAACTGGGATTTGAGCCGGGATTTGTGCGGATGCAGGGGTCGCCATGGCGGTTTTGGCCGGGGCTTTGGATTGTTTGAGCGCGGCAACGTTCGGGGCCATGGCCGCGGCCCGGGCCGCCGCGATATCCTGGTCGTAGGTGGTGTCGTCCTCCGACACCAGAATCGTTTCGGGTGCGTTTTCATAGTCGACGTTTTCAATCCCATCCACATCATCCAGGCCGAACTGCTGGGCGAGCTGCGATCCCGCCGCGGGATCTATGTCAATGTCCTTGATAAAGCTAAGCACATGGCCGCCGATATCCTTGCCGGTGGCAAGCTGGACGGCGGCGTCGATCAGGGATGAGACCGCACCGCCGATGCCACCCAACGCGGCGCCGCCGACGATGCGCGCCGCATTGCCGATTTCGTCACCGGTAAATGACCGGTAGAGGGTCGAAACCACGGGGATATGCTGCAGGGGATTGATGAAATCGAGCAGGTCAGAGAAGGTAAAGCCGTCACTGCCCCACAAATTGAGGTGCGGACCGCCGCTTGACGCGGGTCCGGGCACGGCTCCGGGTGCGGGTATCGCACCGGAGAATGAGTTCGTTGATTCAATCGGCATATTTCATCCAGCTTGCTGCTTTAATTTAAGCAAGCGGGATGCCAAGCAGACATTGTTGAAATTCAATGGGTTGTATGCTTTTGCCGAGGGCCAAAGCGGCCCATGGCGGCAAATTTTGCCCGCTTTCGGCGATCTCTGCCGTCTTGAGGGGCTTAAGGGTGTGTCCAGGCGGGCGCCCGGGGAAAATTAGAAGCTGTGGCCGCCGCGGGTCGCCTTGGTCTGAAGATAGCGTAAATTGTGGTCGTTGGCGGGGAAGACGTGGGGGACCCTTTCGACCACGGTGATGCCACGCCGCGCCAGCGCCTCGACCTTGGCCGGGTTGTTGGTCAGAAGCCGCACCGTGGTGAAGCCGAGATCCTCGAGGATATGGGCCGCCGGCAGGTAGATGCGTTCGTCGGCGTCGAATCCGAGCTGTTCGTTGGCATCGATGGTGTCGGCGCCGGCGTCCTGCAGCCGGTAAGCGCGAAGCTTGTTGACCAGCCCAATGCCCCGGCCTTCCTGGGCAAGATAGATCAAAATGCCGCTGCCGGCCTTGGCGATCTCCTCGATGGCGCCGCGCAACTGGTCGCCACAGTCGCAACGCAGGCTGGCCAGCAAATCGCCGGTGAAGCATTCCGAATGGAGGCGCACCAGAACCGGTCCATCCGCTTTCGGCTCGCCGATGACGATGGCAAGGTGCTCGATGCCGCCGTCGGCAGGCCGATAGGCGACTATGCGGGAATCCTCGGCGCCGGTAAGCGGCACCCGCGCCTGGCTGACCGGCTTGAGGGACCGCGACGCATTGAGCTCGTAGTCACCGATCTGTTCGGCATCGACCAGCAAAAGGTCTTCGGTCTTGATCCAATCCTGGAGATCGTCGCCGTTACCGACGTCGAGCGGCGCCACCAGGGCCGCCGGTAGCAATCGCGCAAGCTTGGTCAGCTCCACGGCGGCCTCGACCGAATGGCTGAGCATATCCTGTTCATTGCCGATCTGTTTTGGCAGTTTGACCGCAACCGCGGTGGCGGGATCGGCAATGTCGCGGACGGTTTGCGCGGCGATCCCGCCGGTGAGTTCAAGGGTGATCACATTGGCGCCGATGGCGCCGAGCCCAAGGGCGGCGGCGCGCTGGGCCGTCAGCACCAGCCCGGGGGTCACCCCGCCGAGGGTGGCCAGCCGCTCAAGACTTTGCGGCGTCACCGCCTCCGCCGCCTGGGTCAGAAGAGCGCGGCACTTTTCGCCCCGGATCACGACCATGCGCCCGCGCCGCAGATCGGAGATGGCGCGGTCAACGCTCAGTAACGTACTGGCGGCCGGCGCGGGACCGGTTTCTATATCAAGGTGCTTGGTCATGGGTTAATGAACTGGTTGATTTGCCCTATTCTACACCGGAAGCCATGCCCGTGTCTTGTTGTCGGCAATCTGGGTCATCACGGCCTGCTCTCTTGATTGTGATTGGTGCGGGGCTTCGCAAGGCATTCCGCCAACCGGTGATTTAAGCTATGCTTCAGGCTGAACCTAACCAATCCGGTGGGTTTAAGGAAGCGGCCCGAATTCAAACTCTGGTATGCTCATTGCGGGCGCCATCGGACCGCTTTCAGAGAGAAAGAACGCATCATGACTGGAAAACGTATCCTCCTGGTGGATGATGATACCGAGTTGTTGCAGTCCCTGGCTGAGCAACTCCAGCTCCACGAGGAATTCGATACCGTCACCGCCGGTTCCGGGACCGAAGCCCTCAAGATTGTAAAAAGCGATCATTTCGACGCCATTATTCTCGATGTCGGATTGCCCGACATGGATGGACGCGAGGTTTGCCGGCTGATGCGGCGTGGCGGCACCAAGGCGCCGGTGATCATGCTGACCGGCGCCGGTACCGAAGCCGATACCATCCTTGGCCTCGATTCCGGCGCCAATGATTACATCACCAAGCCGTTCCGCCTCGGCGTGCTGCTGGCCCGTCTCAGGGCCCAATTGCGTCAGCACGAGCAGAGCGAAGACGCGGTGTTCAACATCGGGCAGTACAGTTTCCGCCCCAGCGCCAAGATGCTCATCGAGCCCGAAACCAACCGCAAGATCCGCCTCACCGAGAAGGAAACCGCGATCCTGAAATATCTGTTTCGTGCCGGTGACAAGGTGGTGGGGCGCGAAACCCTGCTCAATGAAGTTTGGGGATACAACGCCAGCGTCACCACCCATACCTTGGAGACCCACGTCTACCGCTTGCGGCAAAAGATCGAAAAGGATCCGGCCAATGCGGAGATCCTCATCACCGACCGCGGCGGCTACCGCCTGGCTCCTTGAGGTGAGGGCCAGGGATGTGAGGGCCCACTGCGGGGACACGCAATGGCATTGACGATCGTTGTTGACGGAACTCACCTGAACACCCGCCAAGCCCTGGGCCATGCCGCGGCCGACCATCAAGCCGGACGGCTCGGGGATGCGGTTAGGGTTTACAAGACCATCCTTGAAGCCGAGCCTGAAAACATCGAGGCGCTGTACGGGCTTGGTCACGCCCTGCTTGACCAGGGCGCACCGGACTTAGCGGTGCAAATCTTCCGCCGGATCCTCAAAATCGATCCCGATCAGGGCTTTGCCCATCACCATCTCGGCAATGCGCTGGTTGCCTGCCGCCAATTCGAAGACGCCGCCCGCGCTTACCGCCAGGCCCTGGAGATCAATCCCGAAGATGGCGCCTGCGCGTTCGAGCTTGGCAATATCCTCGCCGATCGCGGAAGGTTGGACGACGCCGAGGCGGTCTACCGGCGTGTCCTCGAAATCGATCCGGACCACATCGACGCCAGATGCCACCTTGGCACCACATGCATGGATCTCGGCCGCTTTGATGAGGCCGAAGCGACCCTGCGCGAAACCCTTCGCCGCCAACCGGCCCACGCCAAGGCTCACACCCAGCTCGGGCTGACCCTGGTGGCCAAGGGCCGCATTGAGGACGCCTCCGAGATCATCCTGGCCCCGGTGCGCCGTTATCGCGCCGTCGCCATGGCCGGGCCTGAAACCGCGCCCAATTTCACCCAGGATTTCGATCGGGTGAACCGGACCAAGATCCGCCATGACATCGAACAGCTTTCCCATTTGATCGAATGTGGCCGCGTCGCCTCAAACCGCAAAAAGCTGCTTGGGGAATACCGCGACGTGCTGGAAAGATTCCCCGATGGCGCGGATTTGAAACTCAGCGAATTGTCACCACCACCGTCGGCGGTGTTGAAGGCGTCTTATAACCGCATGGTCCATTTCGATCCCCCCGGCGCCATCGAAGGCGGCGCCTTGAATCCGGAGCTCGACTTCGCCGCCATCGAAGCCGATTTTTTCGATGGCTCGCCCTCCTTGGCTTGCATCGACGGTCTGTTGTCGGACCAGGCCCTTGCCGATCTCAGGCGGTTCTGCATGGAATCGACCATCTGGACCCAGATGACGTTTTCCGACGAACTCGGCACCAGCCTGACCAACGGCTTCGCCTGCCCGTTGCTGTTCCAGATCTCCAATCAATTGCGGGAAAACCTGCCCAACATCCTGGGCGACAACCAGCTGAACTTCTGCTGGGCCTACAAATATTACGAGAACCTGTCGGGCCTTAATCTCCATGCCGACAGCGCCGCCATCAGCATCAATTTCTGGATCACGCCGGATGAAGCCAACCTGGATGCGAACTCGGGCGGGCTGGAGTTCTGGGACCGCACCGCGCCCAAGGATTTCTTCGGCCGCTCCCTCGACGAACAAGGCGAGATTCTCAAAAGCGTCATCGACGATGCCGGCGCGCGCTCGTTCAAGCTGCCATATCGCTGCAATCGCGGCGCCATCTTCAATTCGGACGTGGTCCACAAGACCGACGCGCTCAATTTCAAGGACGGCTACGGCAACCGGCGCATCAACATCACCATGATGTATGGCCAGCCCCCTATAAGGTGACGACCACCGGCACGTGATCCGAGGTTGGCGACCAGTCGCGGGTCTCGGTGATGATTTTGGCGTCCTTGAGGCGACCCCGGAGCCCCGGCGTTACCCAGATATGGTCGAGGCGGCGGCCCCGGTTCGCCGCCCGCCAGTCCTTGGCGCGGTAGCTCCACCAGGAATAGAGGCGCTGGTCGGGCGGAATGAAGTGGCGCACCGCGTCGACCCAATCGAGGGAATGTTGCAGACGGTCCAGCAGCTCGACTTCCACCGGCGTGTGGCTGACCACCTTGAGCAGCTGCTTGTGGGACCAGACGTCGGTTTCCAGCGGCGCGATATTGAGATCCCCGACCAGGACAAGCTGGCGGCTTGCGTCCCCGTTGGCCGCGAACCAGCCGGTCAGGTCTTCGAGGAATTGAAGCTTGTGGGCGAATTTCGGGTTGGCGTCGGGATCGGGGATGTCACCGCCGGAGGGAACATAGAGATTGTGGAGTTCGATGCCGCCCTTGAGGCGGACGAAGATATGGCGGCAATCATCCAGGCCGCACCAGCTTTGGCTGCCGGTGTCTTCGAACGGCGTTCGCGCCAGGATGGCGACGCCGTTATAGCTCTTCATGCCCTGGATGTGGATATGGCCGAAGCCCATGTCGGCGATGGCCTGGCGCGGAAAATCGCCGTCCTGGACCTTGGTTTCCTGCAGGCAGATCACATCGGGCACGGTCTCGGCAATCAGCCATTTGAGGAGATCGAGGCGCAGGCGCACCGAATTGACGTTCCAGGTTATGATGCGGAGGGCCATGACGCGTACACTGGGCAAGTCTTTGTTGCGGGTGGGCGAAACATAGCGGCGCCAGGCCATCGCGCCCAGTGCGATCTTTGTTTAAACTGA
>CBDUSV010000191.1:0-5774 GCA_965369885.1 uncultured bacterium | reverse complement strand
TCCAGGCTGTCGGCGAGCTTGACCAGGGCCGGCCATTCGCGGGCGCCGAACATGCGGTCCGGGCGGTGGTACTGCTGGGCGGTCTTCTCACAGGCCTCCGGCGACGGCGTCGAATATTTCTCGTTCGACGCCAGCACCCGAAGCTGGGTCTCGCAGGCCTTTTCCAGGTGGAACATGAAATAGAACGCCTCGGCCACGTTGCGGCCCGCGCACAGCAGCCCGTGATTGCGCAGAATCATGCAGTAATGGGTGCCCATGTCGGCGACCAGGCGGTCGCGTTCCTCGATATTGCGCGCGATGCCCTCGAAATCGTGATAGCCGATGCGGCCGTAGAACCGCATGAAATCCTGGGAGAGGGGCAAAAGGCCGCAATCCAGCGCCGAGACCGCGGCGCCGGCGTTGGTGTGGGTGTGGAACACGGCGTGGAGGTCCTGGCGCGCCATGTGGATGGCGCTGTGGATCACGAAGCCGGCGCGGTTGATCTCGAAATCGGTGTCCTGGAGCAGATTGCCCTCGGTGTCGATCTTGACCAGGCTCGACGCGGTGATCTGTTCATAGAGAAAGCCATAGGGGTTGATCAGGAACTGGTCGGTGGTGCCCGGCACCCGGGCCGAGATGTGGTTGCCGACCAGATGGCCCCAGCCGTAATGGGCGGCGAGGCGGTAGGCGCAAGCGAGATCGAGGCGGGCCTGCCACTCGTCGGCGCCGACGCGGCCCTTCAAGGACGGGACATCGAAGCTTTCAACCACCAAAGTCATGGGCTATCCCCTTTTGTGCACCGTCATGGTGGGCCATGGTCAAGGATTGGTCCAGCCTTTATAAGTTAAGCGGCAACCAACAAATTTCGCTCATAGGGAGATACCCATGGCGCAAAAGGAAAGGCCGCCGTTCCGGGCCGATCACGTGGGCAGCCTGTTGCGCCCCGATGCCCTGAAACAGGCGAGAGAGAAGCTGCTGGGCGCCGACACCGCCGATGTCAATCTTGCCCCCCACGACAATTCCGAACTTCGCGCCGTCGAGGATAGCTGCATCCTGGACGCCATCGCCTTGCAGAAGCGCGCCGGGCTGCGGTCGGCCACCGACGGCGAGTATCGCCGCCGCAGCTGGTGGCTCGAGACCGTGATGAACTGGGACGGCTTCACCTGCACCCGCAAGGGCGCGGCCTCGCCCTTCTCCTGGCGCAACGAGAAGGGCAAGCAACAGGATTCTTCCATGCTGTGGATCAAGGACAAGATCCGCTGGCGGCCGAGCGCGGTGGCGCGCGCCTTCGAGTTCCTGGCCGCCAACACCGATGCGGTGGCCAAGGTCACCATGCCGGCGCCCTCGGTGGTCCATGGCCATCTCGGCGGCGACAAGCTGATAAGAGAGTCCCTCTACGGCGATGTGGATGCGTTCTGGGAGGATGTGGTGGCGGCCTACAAACAGGAATTCAACGCCCTGGTCGAGGCCGGGGCAAAATACATCCAGTTCGACGACACCCTGATCGCGTTCCTGTGCGACCCCAACTACCAGGACGCGGTGCGCGCCTGGGGCCAGGAGCCCGAAGAGGCTTTGGCGGAATATGCCCGGCGCACCAACCAGGTGATCGATGGCCGCCCCGCGGACGTCACCGTCACCATGCACCAATGCCGCGGCAACCGTGAAGGCATGTGGTCGGCCCAGGGTGGCTATGACCCGGTGGCCGACGTGATGCTCAACCAGATCAATGTGGACGGCTTTTTCCTCGAATTCGATTCCGAGCGCGCCGGCAGCTTCGAGCCCTTGAAATATCTCCCCAAGGGCAAGACCGTGGCGCTGGGCATCGTCACCACCAAGCGGGCCGAGCTGGAATCCGCCGATGAGATCAAACGGCGCCTTGACGACGCGGCCAAGTTCGCGCCGATCGAGCAATTGGCGCTGACGCCGCAATGCGGCTTCGCCTCGTCGGTGGTGGGCAACCCGTTGACCGAGGCAGATGAAGAAGCCAAGCTCGCCCGTATCGTCGAAGTCGCCCATGATGTCTGGCCCGACGCCTGAGCCAGCCATGCGAGGGGCTTGCATTTGCCGTCGCCGGGGACCCTTAGATTGTGGTGGGAATAAACTTACGATAAGCTGCTGGCCATAGTGCACTCAAAATTCTTGTGGCCACCATTCGGTCTTATAGGGGGGCGTCATGCCTGAATTAAGCGGCTCTGCCATCTTCGTGATTGCCATATTCGCCTTCGTGGTCGTCATCATCCTCATGGGGGTCAAGGCGATCCCCCAGGGCTGGGAATACACCGTGGAGCGGTTCGGGCGCTATACCCGCTCCCTGCGCCCCGGCTTGCACATTATCGTGCCGATCTATGACCGTATCGGCGCCAAGATGAACATGATGGAACGCCTGCTCGACGTCACTCAACAGGAGGTGATCACCAAGGACAATGCCATGGTCACCGCCGACGGGGTGGTGTTTTTCCAGATCCTGGACTCGGCCAAGGCGGCCTATGAGGTCTTCAATATGGAACACGCCATCCTCAACCTGGCCATGACCAACCTTCGGACCGTGATGGGATCCATGGACCTGGACGAGCTTCTGTCCAAGCGCGACATCATCAACGCCAGGCTGTTGAATGTGATCGATAGCGCCACCGAACCCTGGGGCATCAAGGTGACCCGGGTCGAGATCAAGGACATCACGCCACCCCGCGACATCGTCGATTCCATGGCCCGCCAGATGAAGGCGGAACGCGACAAACGGGCCAATATCCTGGAGGCCGAGGGTTTCCGCCAAGCCGAGATTCTCAAGGCCGAGGGCGAGAAGCAGTCGCTCATTCTCGAGGCCGAGGGCGAAAAGGAGGCCGCGTTCCGCGCAGCCGAGGCCCGCGAGCGCCAAGCCGAAGCCGAGGCCAAGGCGACCACCATGATGTCCGATGCCGTGTCCAAGGGCAATATCCAGGCCATCAACTACTTCGTTGCCCAGAAATATATCGAGGCCCTGAAGGAATTCGCCAACGGCAACAGTCAGAAGATTCTGTTCCTGCCGCTGGAAGCTTCCAGTGTG
This sequence comes from uncultured bacterium, assembly GCA_965369885.1. GTDB lineage: Bacteria > Pseudomonadota > Alphaproteobacteria > SMXQ01 > SMXQ01 > JAZFWG01. The sequence continues at coordinate 2,752 of CBDUSV010000191.1, read as the reverse complement.
ATCGGCGCCATCGGGGGCATCAGCGAGATCGCCCGCGAGGCTTTCGGCGGTGGCGCGGGTTCGCCCGGCCAAGGACAGGGCGGGCCCAGCGGCGGCCCCGTGAATCGTGGGTGAACCATGATTGAATTGCTTGAAAACCTGGAGTTCTGGCACTGGTTCGTTCTGGCCGCCATCCTTCTCGGCCTCGAGGTGTTCATTTCGAACACCGTGTTCCTGTGGCTGGGCATCGCGGCGGCCATCGTCGGAGGCGTCCTGTTCTTCGTCCCCGGCATGGGCTGGGAGATGCAGGTCTTCGCGTTCTCCGCCCTTTCGGTGATCTGCGTCTTCGTCTGGCGCCATTATGCCCAACGCTTTCGCAAGCCGTCCGAGGCGCCCCAGCTCAACCGCCGCGCCCAGCAATATGTCGGCCGGGAGTTCACCCTGACGGCCCCGATGGTCAACCGCCGCAGCAAGATAAAAGTCGATGACAGCACTTGGATCGTCGAGGGCGATGACCTGGAGGCCGGCGCCCAGGTCCGGGTCGTCGACGTGGACGGCGTGATCTTAAAGGTTGAAAAGGTCTGAGAACCGCGAGGTCTTGTGGCGGGCGAACCCGCGGCCGCCATTGCCTTTAGCCGATGCCCCGCATCCGAGGTTGAAGACATGATCCCCATCGCCACCTCGGTCGAGACCAGGGAGATTCCCGCCGCCGTCATCGGGCTGATCATCGCCAACTTGCTTGTGTTTCTGATTCAGACCAGCCTGGCGCCCGGCCTTGCCGAGGACTTCATCTATCAAAACGGATTGGTGCCGGCGCGCTACACCAATCCGGGTTTGGTCGACCAATTCGGTCTCGCGCCAACCAACTTTTTTCCCTTCTTCACCAATTCGTTCATGCATGCGGGGTGGCTGCATCTGCTGGTCAACATGTGGACCCTGTGGCTGTTTGGAAAGCCCCTGGAAGAAAGACTGGGTACGCCGAGATTCGTTCTGGTCTATCTGCTCTCGGGGCTGGCCGCCAGCATCGCCCATTTTCTCTTCAACCTCGCCTCCCCGGTGCCGGCGGTCGGCGCGTCGGGGGCCATCGCCGGCCTGCTCGGGGGCTATACCCTTCTGTATCCGCGCGCGCGGGTGATGTTGTTGACGCCGGTGTTGTTCTTTCCGGTGGTCTACCGGCTGCCGGCCATGATCTATACCGGGTTATGGCTGGTCTTCCAGCTTGTCCCGGGGATCGCGGACCTGTTTGTGCGCGATCAACTTGGCGGCATCGCCTGGTGGGCCCATATCGGCGGATTGGCCGCCGGCGCCGTTCTGGTCAAGTTCATCGGCGCGCCAAAACGCCATCCCCGGGAGATCGGGCCAGGGAGATCCGTCATCCCCACCGACACCAATCGGCCCTGGCTTTTGGACAAAAAATTCATGGAGCGCCATCGCCACGAGATGCTTGCCGCCGTCTCCCGCCCGCGCTTAGCGCCCGATGAGCCACGGCCGGAAACGGACTGGGAGGATGAAGACGAGAAACCATGGGATCAATCCGACGCCGTTGAGGGACCATGGGACCGACCCGAGGATGAAGGGCCTTGGGGCCAGCGCCCTAGAGGGTCATAATGTCTGGCCCGGCGCTTGGGCACATTGGATCATAGGGGAGCCGTCCGGCCATGAGAGGAACCAACAAAGTCCGCCTCCAGGGCTATAAGGACCCGTTGTTGGTCGCGGTGATGAAGCGCCATGGCTTCGATGAAATCCCGCTTTACAAGCACCGGCCGCCGGAAACCATGGCGCGGCGGGAACGCTGGTTCGAACTGGGCAAGGTCCGCGACGGGCCGGTCAACCCGGACCGCACCGAAATATCCGACCCAGCCCAGGCGACGGCGGACATCAAGTCATTGGCCCTGGAACTCGGCGCCAGCGCCGCCGGTGTCGCCAGGCTTTCGCCCATCATGATCGATGAAGATGCCGAACTTCCCCACGATTACGCCATCTGCGCCATCGTCGGCGAGAACTACGCCGAGGCCCTCAAGGGTCCCCGCGCCATCGAGACCGAATCGACCCGCACCTATGTGCGCTGCGCCGAAATCTCGACCGAGATCGCGCGGCACGTCCGCGGCCTGGGCTACCCCGCCGTCGCGCACCACAATGGCGGCAGCGACATTCAGGCCATCCCCGCCATGCACGCCGCCGGGTTGGGAGAATTGGGCAAGCATGGAAGCTTGATCCATCCCGAACTGGGGGCAAGCCACCGGCCCGGCATCGTCACCACCACATTGCCGCTGGCGCCCGATGGGCCCATGGGTTTCGGCGTGCAGGACACCTGCGCCAAGTGCAATCTCTGCAGCAACAACTGTCCCGCCGACGCCATCCCGATACAGGATTTCGTCGTCACCGAAGGGGTCAAACGCTGGGTCACCGATGTGGAGAAATGTTACGTCATCTCCAGGCTGAGGCCGCAATATTGCCATATCTGCGTCGATGCCTGCCCCTACACCTTCAAGGCCAACGGCGATCCCGGCAAGAAAGATCTCTACAAACGCTACATGACGGTCAGGAAAAAAGCCGGATACAAGACCCCGGCCTGGTTCCCCGAGGACGCCGAAGAAATCCTCGGCGAGCCGGTCTGACCGCGCCTAGCCCCTTACCGCCTAGCCCCCGGACGGTGTCTGCTTGGTGGCGATGCGCTTGCGCGCCGCGGCGGGGGTCTCGGCGCCGGCGGTGACCTCCAAGCCCTGCTTGCGGTCATAGGGCCAGGGCTCGGTGGCATCGGCGGGCGGCAGCA
>CBDUSV010000190.1:0-5796 GCA_965369885.1 uncultured bacterium | reverse complement strand
GGGCTGGTGATCCTGCGCTCCTTCGGCAAGTTTTTCGGCCTCGCCGGGCTCAGGCTCGGCTTCGCCCTGGCGCCGGCGGATTTGGCCTCGGCGCTGGGCGCGGCACTTGGCCCCTGGGCGGTGAGCGGCCCGGCCCTTGCCATCGGCGCCCGGGCGCTTGGCGACAAGTCCTGGATCGCCACCACCCGCACGCGCCTTGGGCTTGACCGTGCCCGCCTCGATGCCATGTTGACAAGCGCCGGGCTCAGGATCATCGGCGGCACCGATCTGTTTCGCCTGACCGAGACCCCCGCCGCGCCCGATCTGTTCGAACATCTGGGACGCACCGGCATCTTCGCCCGCCACTTCGCGGAAAGGCCCGATTGGCTGCGCTTCGGATTGCCGCCGGTGGCGGATTTGCCGCGCCTGGAGGCGGCGCTCACGGCCTGGCGCGGGGCAAAAGCTTAAAGTTCAGTCTTCCAGGGTCAACAGCGAGGCATTGCCGCCGGCAGCCGTGGTGTTCACCGAGATCGTGCGCTCGGTGGCGAAGCGCTTGAGGTAATTGGGCCCGCCGGCCTTGGGTCCGGTGCCCGACAGGCCCTCGCCGCCGAAGGGCTGGACCCCGACCACGGCGCCGACCATGTTGCGGTTGACATAGGTGTTGCCGACGCCGAGGCGGCTTTGGATGGTGTTAACGAAGCCATCGATGCGGCTGTGAATGCCCAGCGTCAGCCCGAACCCGGTGTCCCTGACCGCATCGATCACCCGGTCCAGATTGCCGGCGCGGTAGCGGATGAGATGAAGGATGGGACCGAAGACCTCACCCTTCAGGACATCCAAGCGCGGGATCTGATAAAGCCGGGGCGCGAAGAAAGTGCCGTGCCCGGTGCCCGCGCCCAAGGGCACCTGGTACAGCTTGCGCCCCAAACGGTCCATGCGCTTGGCGTGGGCCTCAAGTAAGCCCAGGGCGGCGGCGTCAATCACCGGCCCCACATCGGTGGCAAGCTCCATCGGGTCGCCGACCACCAGCTCGGCCATGGCGCCGGTGAGCATGCGCGCCAGCTTGGCGGCGATGTCGGTTTGCACGAACAGCACTCGGAGCGACGAACAGCGCTGGCCGGCGCTGTGGAAGGCCGAGGCGATGACGTCCTTGACCACTTGTTCGGGCAATGCGGAGGAATCGACGATCATGGCGTTCTGGCCGCCGGTCTCGGCGATCAGGGGGACAATGGGCCCGTCGCGGGCGGCAAGGGCTCGGTTGATGGCCTGGGCAGTCGCGGTCGACCCGGTGAAGGCGATGCCCTTGATGCGCTGATCCGCCGCCAGGCGCGCGCCGATGACACGCCCCGGGCCCGGCAGCAGATGCAAGACATCGCCGGGCACGCCGGCCTTGTGCAACAGCTTGACCGCCAGGGCCGCGACCAGGGGCGTGCAGTCGGACGGCTTGGCGATGACCGTGTTGCCGGCGGCAAGCGCGGCGGTGACCTGGCCCAGGAAAATGGCGAGGGGAAAGTTCCACGGGCTGATGCAGGCGAAGACGCCGCGGCCGTGAAGCTCCAACCGGTTGTCCTCGCCGGTGGGCCCGGGAAGCACCAGGGGTTGGGCGAAATCCAGCCGCGCGCGCAAGGCGTAATAGCGGCAGTAATCCACCGCCTCGCGGATCTCGGCGATGGCGTCATCGACGGTCTTGCCGGCCTCGCGCACCAGCAATGCCACCAGGGCGCCCAGGGCGGCCTCCAATTCATCGCCGGCGGCCTCAAGGATGTCGGCGCGGGTCCCGGCCGGGGTCTGATCCCAAGCGGGCTGTGCCTCGGTGGCGCGGGCAAGCGCGGCCTCCACATCGGCAACACGGGCCGGCGCCATGGTGCCCACATTGCGGCGCCGATCGGCGGGGTTGGCAACGCCGTGGCCGCGGCGGGCGCCGCCGATCTCCTTGCCGCCGATGATGGGACGGGCTCGCCATTTCTGGCCTAATGCCAGTTCCACATCACCCGCCAGCGCCGCCACCGCCACCGGGTCGGTGAGATCGATGCCGGCGGAATTGCGGCGCTCCGCGCCGAACATCTCGGCCGGCAACGGGATGCGGGGGTGGGGCTTGACGGTCAAGGCCGCCACCTGGGCCACCGGATCGGCGATGATGTCGCGGATCGGCGCCCGGTCGTCGGTGATGCGGTTGACGAAGGAGCTGTTGGAGCCGTTCTCCAGCAAGCGGCGCACCAGATAGGGCAGCAGATCGGTGTGGCTGCCGACCGGGGCGTAGATCCGGCATGGCAGGTCCGGCGTTCCCGGCCCCACCACCTGGCGGTAAAGTGATTCCCCCATGCCGTGGAGGCGCTGGAACTCGAAATCGCGGCTGGTCTTGCTGAGTTCCAGCACCGCCGCCAGGGTGTGGGCGTTGTGGGTGGCGAACTGGGGGTAGAACTGCCGTGGCGCCGCCAAAAGCTTGCCAGCGCACGCCAGATAGGACACATCGGTCGAGGCCTTGCGGGTGAACACCGGATAGCCGTCAAACCCGCGTTCCTGGGCATGCTTGATCTCGGCGTCCCAGTAGGCCCCCTTGACGAGACGGACCTGCAAGCGCCGCCCCCGCCCCCGGGCCTGATCGGCGAGCCAGTCGATCACCGCCGGGGCGCGCTTGAGATAGCTTTGCACCGCGAGGCCGAGGCCGTCCCAGCCCCCAAGCCGGTCATCGGCAAGGATGCGGGCGAAGACATCCAGGGTGATGTCGAGGCGGTCGGCTTCTTCGGAATCGATGGTGAAGCCGATACCGGCGTCCCGCGCCTTGCGCGCCAGGGCCCCGGCCCGGGCCGCGGTCTCGGGCACGGCGCGGGCCATCTGGGCATATTCGAAACGGGGATGGAGCGCCGACAGCTTGACCGAGATCGAAGGCGCGGCGAACAGGTCTTGGGCCCGGGCCACGGCCTCGGTCGCGCCAATGGCATCGATGGCGGCGCCATAGGCCTTGAAATAGCGATCCGCATCCCGGTCGGTGAGTGCCGATTCCCCCAACATGTCGTAGGTCGTGCTGTAGCCCTGGGCCTCATCCTCGGCGGCGCGGGAAATGGCGTCTTCGATGGTGCGCCCCATGACGAACTGATGGCCGAGGATGGTCATGGCCGTGGTCACCGCCTGGCGGATCACCGGTTCGCCACTCTTGGCAATCAGGCGGCCAAGCATGGCGAAGATGTCGTGATCATCGGGGGAGGAGAGCCGCACCACCCGGCCGGTCAGCATCAGCCCGAAGGTCGAGGCGTTGACCAGGAGCGAATCGCTGTGGCCGAAATGGCGGTCCCAATCGGCGGCGCTGATCTTGTCGTGGATCAAGCGGTTGGCAGTGGCGGCATCGGGGATGCGCAGCAGCGCCTCGGCCAGGCACATCAGGATCACGCCTTCGCGGTTGGACAGCCCGTATTCGCCGAGAAAGGCCTCGACACTGCCGCCGGCGTGACGCCCTTCGCGCACAGCGGTGACGAAACGCCGGGCCAGTCGCGCGATGTTGCGGTTGGCGGTGTCACCTTGGCGGGCACGGCGCAACAGCGCGCGCACACTAACGCTTTCATCTGCCCGGTACAGCGCGGCAACGGCCCCGCGCAACGGCGCGCCGCCACCGGGATGGGCAAGTTCATCTGCGCCGAAGATCATGGCCCCATCTTGAACCATGGCATGGCGATTACAAAAGCCAATTCGTGAGTGTGGCGGCGATGAGCGCCGGCGTTCAAGCCTGGCGGGATTAGGCCTCGATATCGACGCTGGGGGTGAGGGTGGCCCCGGTGCTGACACTGCCGTTGGAGCCATAGGACGCGGCGGCGGCACGGCCGACGGTTGCACTTTCGCTGCGCCCGCCAACGGTGTTGGCTCTGACCGGATCTGCGGTGGTCTCGGCGTCGGGCCCGGCGGCGGCGGGATCTTGCTTGGCGGCGCCGGTAAAGACGCCGGGAGCCGAGGCGTGGAGCGTGCTCTGGGCGGCGCCCTGGGCGCGGACTTCGAAGCCGTCGAGGGTGATGCCATTGGACTCGGCGACATTGGTGGCGAGGACCAGGGCCTTGTCCTCGATGGCGCCGAATTCGAGCCGTGCGTTGGCCTCGCTGGCCAGGAAGCTCCCCCTGATGTCGGCGTTCCTGACGGCGGCATCAAAGCGCCCCTGAGCACCGAGGACGGTGCCACGGGCATCATCGAGGGTGCCTTTGGCGTCTTTGACCACGGTCTCGGCCGATGTGGCGCCGGTGGTGGTTGTGATGTCGGCGCTGGCCAGGCCGGAATCGAGATTGGCTACGGTCAGAGACTTGATGGAGATGGTAACGTCATTGCCGGTGGCGTCCGCGGTGCCACCGCCGACCCGGAAGCTGAAGCTCTGGCTGGCGCCGCCGCCCCCATCCAGAAGCTTGGTGTCGTTGAATTTAGTGCGATCGACGATTTCATCGATCTCGGTGCGCAGCTTGTCGAACTCCACCTGGTAGATGGCGCGCTCCTGATCGGAATCGGCGAGCAGGACAACGTTGCCGGCCGTGTCCTCGACCGTGGTGGTGGAATAGGACGCCTTGGCGATGAGCTCCATACGGTCGAGATTGGCCTTGATATCATCAAGGCCTTCGGTGGCGGCCTTGGCGAATTTAATGCCATGCTCGGCGGTGGCCTTGCCGCTCGCAACCGCGGCGATCTCGCCCTTGATACGGCCCGCGGCCTGGACCGCCTGGTTATCGCGGATCAAACCGACGAGGTTCGAACTTTCGGGCCGAACCGTGGGCCGCACATGGGCGCCACGGGCCACCGCCCCACTGGGCCGGGCCAGACTGCCGATATATCCTGATGCGATCTCTAAAGCCATATTTCCGTTCTACCCTCTGCCGTGGCATCTAACTATCTGAAATATCTAACGAAACTCTCCTGGTGCGAGGCTAGCGGCCATAACACCGCTGATCTATGCTTTATAATGAAGGTAAAGAGTTAAAGTTAAGTGAAATAAATCACGTTTATACTTGATCTATATTTAATCAAATGCGTATAAAGTAAGTATAAAATTTCTATAAAATCGTAAATACCAGGTTATGTGGTGTAATCAATTGAACCCGCCAGGGGTGGACTCCTCATTGTCCAGGCCCTCGGTGGGTTTTTCCTTCGATATTTCCGGCATCAGGACCGCCCCTTCTTGCTGCTTGGCGCGGATCTCCGCCACCGTCTTCTCCAGCGCCAGGAAGCGGTAGGGCGCCGACGGATGGCTCGCCATCAGGCTGGAGCCACCCTTGATCGAGGCCGGGAAGGTGACCGCCATGCGCCGCCACAGATTGGGCGCGTCCTCGATCTTGTAGCCGGCCCTGGCCGTCATATAGAGGCCGACATAATCGGCCTCGGCCTCGAAATCCTGGCTGAAGACCTGGCTGGCCATGCGGCCGAAGACGCCCTGGGTGTTAATGCCGACGACGATGGCGAGGATATCGAACACGGTGCCGATCAGGGCATTGCCACGCTGGGCATCGATATGGCCCATGGAATTGTGGGCGATTTCATGGCCGATGACGGTGGCGAGCTCGGCATCCTTGGCTGCGAAATGCACCATGCCGCGGTTGACGATGACGCGCTTGCCGTCGGCGAAGGCGTTGACGGAGTTTCGCGCCGAAAGCCCGATCTGATATTTGCAGGCGTTTTCACCGGCGGCGGTGATGGTGGTTTCCACGCCGCCGCGCAACAGGGTGAATGTGGCGGCGTCCTTTTTCAGGTGCTTGTCACGCAGCTTGCGGAAGTGCTCGGACGCCTTCTTGCCCTTGGCAAGCTTGTCGCCGCCGATGGCAAGCAGGCGGTCACCCGCCATGAAGCCGGCGC
>CBDUSV010000189.1:0-5824 GCA_965369885.1 uncultured bacterium | reverse complement strand
AGATGGGCAACGCATTGGCCAGCAACGTAGCTATTGCGAATGACCATACAGAGGCATTCTCCAGCCAGCACAACAAGACGACAAGCACGGTAAAGGCTAAGTGGATGCTGATTCTTATCAGGTTAAATTTCTCAAACCGAAGACTGCCCTGGAAAAGCGCCAGCAGATAAAGGACCAGAAAATTTAGCGGAATGAAAACCAGATAAAGGCGGGCTGCTTCACGAACTTCGGCACGGTAGCCGGCCATGGCAAACTCTATGACCACTGTTCCGATAAGAACCAGCGGGATGGATTGCACCAGGCTCAAAAGCGCCGCGGTCGACATAACCGCACTGGGATGACCGGTTTTCTTGGCCACGGCATATGCTATGGCCTCATGTACACCAAGAATTCCGAAACCGCAGATTACAACTGGCCACAACATAACCACGGCCAATTCGCCGCGTCCTTCGGGAAGGAGATAGCGCGCCAACAAAATGCCGCTGATGACATTCAGGATCTGAATGAGACCCGTGGCGACGAAGCTTCTGGTTACGTCCTTCATGTCTTCTTTGCCCGTAACAGCTATATACCGCTTCGGCCTAAGCGAGGTATCAGGGCAAATACGGCGCCTTCAGCCCCTAGGCCGCGGGCCGGTCGCCGGTCACCGTGAGCCGGCGCAGCAAACGCCGCTCGGCCGGGTCGAAATCGGTGCGGCCATGCTGGGTACAGCGGTTGTCCCACATGACGAAATCCCTGGGCCGCCATTTGTGGGCGTATTGGAACTCTTCACGCTCGATGATATCGAACAGTTCGGAAAGCAAGGCCCGGGATTTCCCGGCATCCATGCCGGGGATCTCGCGGGTCAGCAGGCGGTTGACGTAAAGCGCGCGCTTTTTGGTCTCGGGATGGGTGATCAGCACCGGATGGATGAAGGCCGGGACCTCGTCGATTTTGACGGTAGCCGGGTCGTCGACCTCTTTGCGCAGGGTCTCGTAGGAAAAGCGGTGAAGCGCGTTGAGCCCCCCCAAACGCCGTAGCATGTCTTCATCAAGGGCTTCGGTCACCTTGTACATGTTGATGAAAACCGTATCACCGCCCTGGGACGGCACCTCGATGGCGTAAAGCATGCTCGCCTTGTAGGGGTGCTCATTGAAACAGCCGTCGGAATGAAAACCCAGCGCGCCTTCCGGCAGCGAGCCGATCAACTCGCCATCTTCGCCGCGGACGTTGGAGACCAGCATGATGCCGGGATGGTGATCGCCGCCTTCGCGCAAATCGCGCACCGGCCGTGCCCGGGACGCCAGCGGCCCGAAACGCTCACAAAACCGGACCTGCTGGTCCTCGGAAATCTCCTGATCACGGAACACCAGCACCAGATGCAAGTGCCAGGCCTTGCGGATGTCGGCGAAGGTGGCGTCGTCCATATCGCGGCCAAGATCGACGCCGCCAATCTCGGCGCCCAACGCCGCATCCATCGGGGTTACGGTAATCGCCATATCTAAACCAGCTCCTCCCCGACCACGGTGAGGCGGCGCAGCAAGCGGCGCTCTGCCGGGTCGAAATCGGTGCGGCCATGGATGGTGCAGCGGTTGTCCCACATCAACAGATCGCCGGGCCGCCATTTGTGGGCGTAGACGAAGTCGTCGCGCTCGGTCAGGTCAAACATGTCATCCAGCATTTGCCGGTTTTCATCGGCGTCAAGGCCGATGATTTCGGTTGTCATCAGCCGGCTGACGAACAGCGCCAACTTGCCGGTGGCGGGATGGGTGACGAACAAAGGATGGTCCTGCGAGAGGGCGCCGCCCCTCTCTTCCGTGTTGCGCTCATTCTGGGCCGGATCGGTGCTGCCGTAGGAGTAGACCTGGAGCGCCCGGTGGCCCGCCAGACGGTCGCGCAGCTCCGGCGTGAGCGCATCATAGGCCTTGTAGAGATTGGCAAACACCGTGTCGCCGCCCGTCGACGGCACGTCGATGGCGTAAAGCATGGTCGCCTTGCACGGCACTTTGAGATAGGCCATGTCCGAATGCATGGTCATCTCGCCGTCGGGCAGGGACCCGATGGGCTCGCCGTTCTCGCGGATGTTGGTGATCAGCATCACCGCCGGGTCGTGGTCATCGCTTTCATTGACGGCGTCCGCCGGGCGGTTGCGCAGGGCCAACTCACCAAAACGCCGGGCAAAGCGGAGATGGTCGGCCTCCGACAGCTGCTGGCCGCGGAACAGGATCACCAGATACTGGTGCCAGGCCTCCTCGATGGCAGTGAAGGTGGCATCGTCGAGCTCACCACGAAGATCGATGCCGGTGATCTCGGCGCCCAGCGCCGGTGAAATGGGTGTGACGGTGATGGTCATATCAGTGCATGGACCTGCCGCCATCGACATTGAGGGTCTGGCCGGTGATGTAGTTGCTGGCGTCCGACAGCAGGAACATCAGGGCGCCGACCAGATCATCGGGCACCTGGGGACGCTTGAAGCATTTTGCCTGGTCGCGATTGGTGCTGAGATATTGGTTGGAGCTCGACGCGATTTGGGTTTCCGACAGCGTGAAGCCCGGCGAGATGGCATTGACCGCGATATTGTCGTCGCCGACCTCGCGGGCGAGCGCCCGGGTCAGCCCGATCACCCCCATCTTCGAGGTGGTGTAGTGCAGGCGGTCCGGGTTGCCGGCCCACACCCGGCTGGACGAGATATTGACGATCTTGCCCTTGCCTTGGCTTTTCATCTGGCCATAGACCGCGAGACAACTGAGGAAGATGCCCTTCAAATTGACCTCCATCACCCGGTCCCAGTCATCCGCCTTGATCTGGTGCCAGGGCTGGCGCGGCAGCACGCTCATCAGGGACGCGTTGTTGACCAGCCCGTCGATGCGCCCGAAGGCATCGAGCGTGGCCGATGCCATGTTCTCGGTCGCGGCCTGGTCGGAGACGTCGGTGGGGCACGACAGCACCTGGCCGCCGGCGGCCGCGATCTCATCGGCGAGTTTTTCGGACTGCTCGACATCGATGTCGGCGATGACGACCCTGGCGCCGGCCTTGGCAAGCTGTTGGGAATAGACCTTGCCGATGCCCTTGCTGCCGCCGGTGACGATGACCGCCCGGTCCTTCAGATCAAGAACCGGTTCCGTCGCTGAGATTTCAGCCATGTTTCCCCCTTTTTGGTTTTTATGTATTCAGATCATACCGGCTTGGTGCCGGCGACCGTGAACCTTCTTAAGTGGCGCCGATGGGCGGGATCGAAATCGGTGCGGCCATGGAGCGTGCAGCGATTGTCCCAGATCAACAGATCGCCCTGGCGCCAGACATGCTCATAGACGAAATCGGCGCGCTCCGAGATGTCGGCGAGGGTTTGCAGCGCGTCCGCGGCTTCATCCTGATCCAGGCCTTCCACCGCGCTGGTCATCAGCCGGTTGACATATAGCGCCAACTTGCCGGTGTCGGGATGGGTGCGGAACACCGGCTGCCAACAGTTCTGGGACCCCGCATCGCCGGATTCAACCTTGTCCCACGCGGTGTTGTCATACTTATAGATGTTGAACACCCGGCGGCCACGGACGCGCGCCTTCAAATCCTCGGGCACGGCGTCATAGGCTAAGTACTGGTTGGCGAACAGCGTGTTGCCACCCACCGGCGGGACCTCGATGGCATAAAGCACCGCCGCCTTGGCCGGACACTCGGTATAGCATTGATCGCTGTGGAACTGCATCGGCCCGTTGGGCAGGGAGCCGACCCGCACCCCATCGACGGTCAGGTTGGAGACGTACATCACCCCTTTGGGCGCATCCGAGGGCTCGGGGCGCAATTCCTTGGGCCGGGCGCGGTCGCTGATCTCGCCGAAATAGCCGCAAAACCGCATCTGGTCTTCGGTGCTCAGATCCTGGCCGCGGAACAGCAACACCAGATGGGTGAGCCAGGCGTCATGGATCATGGCGATGGTGTCCGCATCCAGGGGCCGGGACAAATCGACGCCGGTAATCTCGGCGCCAAGGGCGTCCGACAGTGGCTGGACTTCAATACTGAGGGTTGCGGTCATGTCCCAACTCCGGCGGGGCTATGTCCAAGGTTACATGATGACGTCCCAGGAGGGATCGATGACACCAAGCTTCCGGCCCTTATTGACATAATAGTTCCAGATTTTGGCGACGTGATGGTCGCGGATTTCGGTCTTGTTGATCATGGCCATTTCTTCCGGGGTCAGGGGGTCGAGCTCCTCGCCGATGGACTGGGCCTGGATCTGGGCCTGGGCGTTCTCGTTGAAATGGACCGAATCGATCAGGATCGCCGGCACGCTTTCCGCCACCAAGACGATGCCATGGCCCCGCATCAGCGCGACGTTGCACTTGCCGAGCGATGCCGCCAGGGCGTCGGCCTGTTCAATCGACTTGATGTGGCTGGGATCGCGGTGGGTCGGAATGCCGTCCTTCCAGCGCACCGCGTAAGAGCGGATCGGCAGGATCTGGGCGCCCTTGACCATGGTGAAGGACGCGGCGAGCTCGTTGTGGTTGTGGATCACGGCCTGGATTTCGGGCCGGGCGCGGTAAATCTGGGTGTGGATGGGAAGCTCGCTCGGCGGCTTGCCCGGGTCGCCTTCCAGCACATTGCCGTCGAAATCGCACATGATGACGCTGTCGGGCGAGACCTCGGCGCGGCTTTCGGTGCGGGTCTGGATCAGCAAAGCGTCGCGGCCCGGCACCCGGGCCGAGACATGGCCCGAGTAATTCAACAACCCCTCCATGACGAGAAGCCGGGTGCAGACCGCAAGCTGGGACCGCAACAGGGCCTGGATATTGTCCCCTACCGGGTGATCGATGACGGATGCCATGAAGCTTCCTTCCTATGATGTGATGACGTTGCAATTCGGTCCAGGCGCGGCGGCGGCGGACGGCTAGAGCAGCTCGTTCCAATCGTCGGGGATGACGCCGTCTTCCATGCCGGCATTGACGTAGTAACTCCACAGCTTTGCCACATGCTGATCGCGGTTGTCCGCCGCCGTCAGCAGATCGAGCTCGTCTTCGGTCAGCGGTTTGATGCGCCCGATACTGGTGGCCTGAATATGGGCCCGGGCGTTCTCGTCGAAATGCACCGCGTCCACCATCAGCGCCGGCACGCTTTCGGCCACCAAAACGCCGCCATGGGCCCGCATCAGGGCGCCGTTGCAGTCGCCGAGCGAGGCGGCGAGTTCGCGGCCCTGTTCGGGGCATTTTATATGGCTGGGATCGGGATGTGTGGGGATGCCGGCCTTCCAGCGCACCGCATGGGACTTCATCAGCGCGATTTCGACCCCTTCGACCATGGTGAAGGATGCGGCGAGCTCGGAATGGGTATGGACCACGGCCTCCACATCGGGGCGCGCGCGCAGAATTTCACTGTGGATATGAACCTCGAGCGGCGGTTTGTAGCCGTCCGGACCTTCGAGCACATTGCATTCGAAATCGCACACCACCAGGGATGTGGGTGACACCTTGGCCCGGCTTTCCTCCAGCGACTGAATCAAAAAAGCGTCCCGGCCGGGCAGGCGCACACTGGCATGGCCTGAATAATTGAGGATCTTTTCCCGGTGCAAAAGCCGGGTCAGCGCCGCCAACTGGCCGCGAAAAGACATGAATTCGGCATTGATGCCGACGTGCTCCACAACCGACATTTTTTCTCCCTGGGTTTGTCCCTGGCGGCCCGATCTAAGGGCCGGCGGCTTCCAGATTTTCCTTCATGTGGTGCAACACCTTGCGAACCTTTTCGATGTCCTTGGCGGTCACGCCGACAGCGGCCACTTGATTGGTCTCCAACGCGAAGGGCAACAGCTTGGGCCTGAGCGATTGGCCCAGATCGGTGAGATAGATATTGACCTTGC
>CBDUSV010000188.1:0-5844 GCA_965369885.1 uncultured bacterium | reverse complement strand
TACTGTGGCCACGGGCGTGGCGTCAATGGCACGCCGAAGCTCAATATAAGGGAGTGCACCATGAGGACCCTGGCTGCGATCATCGTGGTTTTGTTCACCCTGACCGGGGCCGCCCGGGCCGAGACCCTGGCCAATTTGGCCGCCGCCATGGGGGCCGACAAGGTCAAGACCGTCAGCATCACTGGCGCCGGGTTCTATTTCCATCTCGGCGGCAGTGGCCTTGCCAGCGAGCCCTGGCCCAAATTCAACCTCAAGGCCTACCGCTTGGTGGCGAATTACCAGACCGGGTCGGCGGCGCTTGATCTGACCCTGACCCAGTTCCTCGACCCGCCCCGGGGCGCCGGGTTCCAGCCCATCCAGGGCCAGCTTAAGCGCCGCAGCCGGATCAGCGGCGCCACCGGATGGGGCATCAATCGCCGCGGCCGGGTGCGGGCGGCGCGCAGCACCGCGCGTATCATCCATGCGCTGTGGACATCGCCCCAGGGCGCCATAAAGGCGGCCCAGGCGTCAAAGGCAGCGGTCAAGACCCGCAAGGTGGCAGGTGAGACCTTCCACACGGTGGCGTTCGCCAAGCCGGGCGCGTTCAAGGCGGTGGCCTGGTTTGACAGCAACCTGCTTCTTCGCAAGGTGGATGCGCGGGTGGCCAACGCGGTTTTGGGCGACATGGTTTCGGTCACCACCTATGGCGGTTACAAAAAGATTTCCGGCATCAATTTCCCCAGCCGCATGACGGTGAGTTACGGCGGCCACCCTGCGCTCGAGGTCGAATTCGATGACGTCAAATTCAACCTGGCTGCCGATATCAAGCCTCCTGAGGGGCTCAAGCCCAGAAGCGGCCGGGTCAAGGCCACCAAGATCGCCGACGGCATCTGGTTTCTGACCGGGGGCTCGCACCATTCCATCGCCATCGAGATGGCCGACCACGTCATCGTCTATGAGGCGCCGCTTAGCGAGGCCCGGGGCGCCGCCGTGATCAAGGCAACCCAGAAGGCGATCCCCGGCAAGCCGATCCGCCAGGTGATCAATTCCCACCACCATTTCGATCATTCCGGCGGTCTCAGGGCCTTCGCCGCCGCAGGGGCGGAGATCGTGACCCACCGCAGCAATCAGGCGTTCTATAGCCGGGCCTACGGGGCGCCGCGCACGATCCAGCCCGACAGGCTTTCATCCAGCTCCAAGACGGCGCGCTTCTTAACCGTCGGCGAGACGCATGTGCTCGGCGACGGCAAGCGGCGAATCGAGCTTTACACGCTCAAAGGCAGTCCCCATTCCGAGAGCAACCTGATCGCGGTTCTGCCCCGGGAACGGATTTTGTTGGTGGCCGACGCCTTTAGCGGACGGCGGATCTTAAAGAAACCGGCAAGCAAGGATAAGGTGAACCCGACCCGGGCGCACCTGTGGAAGACCCTGGTGAGGCTCAAGCTCGATGGAAAAATCGATACCGTGCTACCGATTCACGGGCGCAAAACCGACTTCCAGCAAGTCCGCTGGAGCGCCGGCGTGAAATAGCCGGTGAAATAATCTGGGGCCTTGCCAGCCAGATCGCCTCGAAAAGGGCTAAAATAGTCCTGGTATGGAGCTCGCGGAGAAATTATCTTTAAAGTGACGTCAATCGAACCCAGGGAGGCACAGATGAAGAAATATCTAATCAGCGCCGCAGTGGCGTTAGCGCTTATTACTCTGGCTTTCCCCTCAGCCGCGGCGAAGGGGACGCTTACCATCGTTACATCCTATCCGCCTGACACCACCACCACCGTCAAGAAGGCTTTCGAAAAAGCCCATCCCGGCATCAAGGTCGAGATGCTGAAGAAGAAGACCACCGCCGGCATCAAATATCTCCAGGAAACCGCCGGCAAGAACCGGTCCGACATGTTCTGGGCGTCGGCGCCGGATGCCTTCGAGGTCCTCAAAGGCGACGGGCTTCTGCAGAAATACACGGTCAAGGTCAAGGGCATCCCCGAGAAGGTCGGATCCTTTCCGATCAATGATCCGGACGGCTATTACAAGGGTTTCGCCGCGTCGGGTTACGGCATCATGTGGAACACGCGCTATCTCAAGGCCAAGAAACTGCCGGTTCCCAAGCGCTGGGCCGACCTGGCCAAGCCGATCTACCACGGCCATGTCGGGATGAGCGCGCCGTCCCGTTCCGGTACCACCCATCTGACAGTGGAAACCCTGCTTCAGGGCGAAGGCTGGAAAAAGGGCTGGGCCCGGTGGAAGCAGATCGCGGGCAACTTCAAGACCGTCACCGCGCGCAGCTTCGGCGTGCCCGATGGGGTGAATTCCGGCCAGTTCGGTCTGGGTGTCGTCATCGATTTCTTCGGCCTGTCATCCAAGGCTTCGGGCTTCCCGGTTGATTTCCTGTATCCGCCGGTCACGACCCTGGTGCCGGCCAATATCGCCATCGTCAAGAACGCACCGAACCGCGCGGCCGCGGCGGCTTTCATCGAGTTCCTGCTGTCGGAGAAAGGCCAGGAAGTTCTGCTGTCGCCGAAGATCAGGCGGCTTCCGGTGAACCCGAAGACGTACGCCAAGGCCCCCAAGGGCTTCCCCAACCCGTTCAAGGACAAGACCATCGGGGCAGCCGTGAAGTTCGACCTGAGTCTCTCCAAGAACCGCTACAACGTGATCAATTCGCTGTTCGATGTGATGATCACCTATCGGCTCAATGACCTGCGGGCCGCCACCAAGGCGATCCAGAAGGCCGAAGCCGGCCTCAAGGGCAAATCCAACAGCAAGGCCCAGGCCCTGATCAAACAGGCCCGGGCGTTGGTGGCGGAAGTGCCGATCAGCGCCTCCAAGGCCAGCGAGAAGAACTTCAACAAGATCTTCAAGAAGAAGCGCAAGAAAGCGACCACCAAGGTCAAGGGACGCCAAGCCGAGTTCGAGAAGCAGTGGGACAAGAAGGTCAAGGCGAATTACGCCAAGGCCAAGGCGCTCGCTGAACAGGCCGCATCCATGATGTAATCCTTTTGGCGGGGCCCGGTGCTTAGCTCATAAGCGCCGGACCCCGTCAATTTGCACCTAGGATTTTCCCTTCCTTTAGCTCGGGCCTTTCTTTAGCACGGGCTGGGTTTATACTCAGGGCCATCATGGGTTCATTTTCTCGCATCCAGTGGGGACCGGCGGGGGTGGCCATCTTTGTCGCCCTGTTCCTGCTCCTTTTTCTGGTGTTGCCCGTGGTCAAGGTCGTCTTCGTGGCCTTCCAGGATCCCAACACCGGCGCGTTGACCCTGATCAATTTCATTGATTTCTTCAGCACCCCGCTGTTCCAGGAATCATCTTTAAATTCCTTCTATGTGGCGGCGATGGCGGTGCTGCTGTCGTCGGTTTTTGCCATCCCGCTTGCCTATTTCACCACCCGGTTCAATTTCGGCGGCTCCGTCCTGATCCAGACCCTTGGCATCGTCCCCTTGATCATGCCGCCCTTCGTCGGCGCCGTCGCCATGCTGTTGCTGTTCGGCGAAAACGGCTCGATCAACCTGATCTTGCAGGATTGGTTTGGTATCACCATCCCCTTCATGCAGGGGCTTAACGGCGTCATCCTGGTCGAAAGCGTTCACTATTTCCCCTTCATCCTGATCAACCTGTCGGCGGCGCTGAACAACATCGACCGGGCGATGGAGGAATCGGCGCAGAATTTGGGCGCCAGCGGCATGCGGTTGTTCCGGCGCATCGTCTTTCCCCTGGCCATGCCGGGCTACATTGCAGGCGTTGCGCTGGTGTTCCTCAAGGTGTTCGACGACCTGGGCACGCCGCTGCTATTGAACGTCAACACCATGCTGGCGCCACAGGCTTACTTAAGAATCACGTCGATCGGCATCTCCGATCCCATGGGCTATGTGATTTCCGTCATCTTGGTGGTGTTTTCGCTGTTTGCGCTATGGACTTCGCTCCTGACCTTGCGGGGCAAGGACTATGCAACCGTACAAAAGGGCGGCGGCGGACTGATGAAGCGGGATCTGGGCTATTGGGAGAAGATCGGATGTTACGCCGTGGTGATCCTGATCCTACTGTTGGTGCTGTCACCCCATATCGCCCTGACATTGCTGTCACTCGGCACCGTATGGTCGTACAGCGTGCTTCCCGACGCTTACACCCTGGCCCATTACGGCAAGATGTTCTCCACCTCGGTGCAATACATCACCAACACCTTGCTTTATGCCGGCCTGGCGGCGTTGATCGATGTCGTGCTCGGCGTCGCCATCGCATACTTGGTGTATCGCACCGGGCTTATCGGCCGCAAATGGCTGGATTATGTGGCCATGGGCGCGGTGGCGGTGCCAGGGGTGGTTCTGGGCATCGGATATCTGCGCATGTTCTGGGAAATCGATGTCCCCTTCATCGACAAGCCCCTGGCGACCTGGTGGGTGATCATCGTGATTGCGCTGGCGATCCGCCGGCTGCCCTACGCGCTACGCGCCTGCATGGCGGCGTTGCAGCAGCTCTCCATCATGCTGGAAGAAGCGGCGGAAAACCTCGGCGCCACCAAGGCCACGACGGTTCGCCGCATCGTCGTGCCCCTGATGTCCGGCGGCATCGTCGCCGGTTTCGTGATCAGCTTCGCCACCGCCTCGGTCGAGCTTTCCGCGACCATCATGCTGGTATCGGCGGAATCGGACGCGCCGTTGGCCTACGGCATCTATGAATTCATGCAATCATCAGCGGGGCGCGGGCCCGGGGCGGCGCTGGGCATCATTGCCGTCGTCATCGTCTCCATCGCCACCTACGTGTCGCACCGCATCATCGCACGCAAGGAAAGCGAACGCACGCCCGATGAGGCGATCGCAGTGGGAGCAACCACATGAGCTTAGATGGCAGCACCGCCAGCGTCGGCGTCACCATAGAAAATCTCTCCCTCGCCTTCGGTGAGACCGAGGTGCTCAAGGGTGTCAATCTCACCATCGAGCCGGGGGAATTCTTCACCCTTCTCGGGCCATCGGGTTCGGGCAAGTCCACCCTGCTGCGGCTCATCGCCGGGTTTGGGCCCCGACCATCGGCCGGCCGAGTGCTGATCGGGGACTTAGACGTCACCCATTTGCCGCCATGGCGGCGCAATCTGGGCATGGTGTTTCAAAGCTATGCGCTCTGGCCCCATATGACGGTGCGCCGCAACGTCGCCTTCGGCCTCGAGGAACGTAAGATCGCCGCCCGGGACATCAATGACCGTGTCGACGCGGCGCTTGACATGGTGGGGCTCAAGGATCTGGCGGACCGCCGCCCATCGCAGCTTTCCGGCGGCCAGCAGCAGCGCGTCGCGCTGGCGCGGACCATCGTCATCCAACCCCAGGTCCTGCTGCTTGACGAGCCGCTGTCCAATCTCGACGCCAATCTGCGCATCCAGACCCGGCGCGAGATACTGGAGCTTCAACGCGAACTGGGGCTGACGACGATTTTCGTCACCCACGACCAGGAAGAGGCCAACACCACATCGGACCGCATCGCGGTGTTGAACCAGGGCATCATCCAACAGGTGGATTCACCGGTGGAGCTCTATGACAATCCACACAACCGCTTCGTCGCCAGCTTCCTCGGTTCCGCCAACTTGATCGACGGCACGGTCGAGGCATCGGGCGGTAAGCACTATCTGCGGGCCGCCGACGGAACTTCGATCCTGCTGAATGGCGAGGGCATCGAGGCCGGCCCCAACCAGACAGCGATTTTCCGGCCCCAGAGCATCTCTATCTCGGCCCCCGGCGCAGCCAATACGGTGGATGGGCTCAGTCTGGAAGGAACGGTCCGCCATCGCGAATTCCTCGGCAGCCTGATCCACTATGCCGTCACCATCGGCCAGCACAGCTTTCTGGTCGAGGCCACCCATCAGGCCGGTATGCCGGCCTTCGA
>CBDUSV010000187.1:0-5856 GCA_965369885.1 uncultured bacterium | reverse complement strand
GCGATGATGTCTTCGATGCGGCGGTCGAGAAAGGCGAAGCTGTCCTCGCTCTCGGGTGATTGGTCGTCGAGCCAGTAGAGCACGGTCGCCGCGACCACGCCGGCGAGCAGCGCGCGCTTGGTGTAGAAGTTGAAATCCGTCGAGGTGTCGCCAATGGCCCGCCATATGGCATCGACGGTGCGGGACATGCACTCAAGCGCCAAGGCGGCGTTCTGGGGCAGGGCCAGGAAACCGAGAAGATGGCGCAACGCCTCCTTGTGGGGGGCGTTCTGTTCCAAACGCAGGCGCACCGCCAGCGCGATGCGTTCGCGGATTTTCAAATCCTGCAATTCGTGGAGCGCCAGGGCGTCGGTCATGCGCCGATCGGCGTCGGTGCTGAAATATTTCGCCACCTCGGCCATGCCGCCGGGAAAGGCCGCGTCCGCGTCGCCGGGCGCGATCCCCACATCCCGGGCGCCGGCATGGAGCGCCTCGACCGTCCATCCATCGAACGCCACATGGGACAGCATCGCCGCCAGAATCTTCTGCCGCCTTGCCTCCAAGTCTTTGTCTTGCGCGTCTGCCATGACCTCGTCCTCTAAAGGGCGGCCTCCTCGGCCGTGTCGTCTACGGGTTCCCTGTCGTCGCCAGGCCCGTAGCGGTCAAGCTCCTCGACATAGCCCAACAATGACAGATCGGGCATGCGCATGGGGTAAAGGATGCCGTCGAGATGGTCGACCTCGTGCTGCACCACCCGGGCGTGAAAGCCGCTGACGGTGCGGTCGATGTCCTCGCCTTCAGGGGTGACGCCACGGTAACGGATGGTGCGGTGGCGCGGCACCACGCCCCGCATATCCGGCACCGAAAGGCAGCCTTCCCAGCCGAAATCAATCTCCTCGCCCATGGGCTCGACCACCGGGTTGATCAGCACCATGATCTCGCCCCTACCCCCGACGTGATCGCCATCAACTTCATCTTCGGGGGCATCGGGGACCTCGGGGGCCTGCCTGGGCTCATGGAAGATCACCACCCGCTTGGAGACATCGACCTGGGGAGCCGCCAGCCCGGCGCCATCGGCGTCCTCCATGGTCTCGATCATGTCGGCGACGAGTTCGCGTATTTCAGGCGCCGACGGGTCGGCGACCTCCTCTGCCGGGCGGCGCAACACCGGGTGGCCCATGCGGGCGATGGAAAGAATGGCCATGGCCCTAATATGAGGGCCCCCGGCCCCAAGGTCAAAAACCTTAAAGCGCCCCGGGGCGGAATTTCTGAAACCACGAGGGGCCGGTCACACGCCCCGGGGGCCCCAGATAATCATCGCCGCGCCGACAAGACAGATCAAGGCGCCGCCTACGTCCCACCGGTCCGGCATGCGGCTCTCCACCGCCCACAACCAGATGAGGCTGGCCACGATATAAACTCCGCCATAGGCCGCATAGGCCCGCCCGGCAAATTGCGCATCTATTTTGGTCAGCAGGAAGGCAAACAGAACGAGAGAGGCAACCCCGGGACCGAGCCACCACATGGGCTTACCCAGCCTGAGCCAAGACCAAAACGCGAAACAGCCGGCAATCTCAGCAACCGCCGCGCTTGCATAAAAAAACACGGTTTGCATGTTGATTTGCCCAAGAGGTTATAACTGGACCCGGATGCAGGGTATGATGAAATCAGTGACGGTTACAGCATTGAATTCATAGCTCAAAACAGCTGTTCCATGTGCCGAGCCGCCCACCGGGCGCAATTTCTTAAGCCCGGTTAAGGGGTGTTAACGAACCCTAAACGGTCTAAGGGCTATAATGGGGGATTGATTGGGTTTATGGTGGGTTACCTTGGGCCCTTCACAAGCCGGGGCCTGTGTGATAGAACCCCTCACCCCGCCGGTTTTGGTGGGATTTCGGCGGAAAGGAGCACGGAAAACATTGCAAGTTCACGTCAAGGATAACAACGTCGACCAGGCGCTGCGCGCATTGAAGAAGAAAATGCAGCGCGAGGGCATCTATCGCGAGATGAAGATGCGCCGGAGCTACGAAAAGCCGTCCGAGCGCCGCGCCCGCGAAAAGGCCGAGGCGGTCCGCCGCCACCGCAAACTGATGAGAAAACGCATGGAGCGCGAAGGCTACTAGAAAGCCAGCCTCCCGTCTTGCGGGCCGATCCAGCCCACCCCATCCGAACATTTTCCAGATTTACCGCCGCGCCAGATCGGCCGGGCGCATTGCCGTGGCTTCAGTTCATCGCCTTGATGATGGCTTCGCACATTTTCTTGGCGTCGCCGAACAGCATCATGGTGTTGTCGCGGTAGAACAGCTCGTTATCGACCCCGGCATAGCCCGGCGACAGGGAGCGCTTGACGAACAACACGGTCTTGGCGTCTTCCACGTCGAGCACCGGCATGCCGTAGATCGGGCTCTGCGGGTCGGTCTTGGCCACCGGGTTGGTGACGTCATTGGCGCCGATGACGAAGGCGACGTCGGCGGCGGCGAAATCGCGGTTGATGTCTTCGAGCTCGAAGACCTCGTCATAGGGCACGTTGGCCTCGGCCAGCAGCACGTTCATATGGCCCGGCATGCGGCCCGCCACCGGGTGGATGGCGTAGCTCACCTTGACCCCATCCGCCTTCAACAGATCGCCCATTTCCCGGAGCGCGTGCTGGGCCTGGGCCACCGCCATGCCGTAACCCGGCACGATGATGACGCTGCCGGCATTCTGCAGGATGAAAGCGGCATCGTCGCCGCTGCCGGACTTGTGGGGCTTGTCGGCGGTCTCGGCCGCCGCCGTGGCGCCTTCGGTGCCGAAGCCGCCGAGGATGACGTTGAAGATCGAGCGGTTCATCCCCTTGCACATGATGTAGCTGAGGATGGCGCCGGAAGACCCCACCAGGGCGCCGGTGATGATGAGAAGGCTGTTCTCCAGGGTGAAGCCGATGCCGCAGGCGGCCCAGCCCGAGTACGAATTCAGCATCGAGATCACCACCGGCATGTCGGCGCCGCCGATCGGCAGGATCAGCAGGAACCCCAATAACAGCGCCAGGCCGGTCAGCAACCAGAAGGCGGTGTAGGATTCGGTGGCGGCGAAATAGCCGGTCAAGCCCACCAGGGCGATGCCCAAGACCGCGTTCAAGGGATGCTGGCCGAAGAACACCAAGGGTGAGCCCGACATCACGCCCTGCAGCTTGGCGAAGGCGATCAACGAGCCGGTGAAGGTGATGGCGCCGATAGTCACGCCAAGGCTCATCTCGATCAGGCTGGAGGACTTGATGGCGCCGACGTCGCCGATGCCGTAGGCCGCAGGCGAATAGAGCGCCGCCGCCGCCACCAGCACCGCCGCCAGGCCGACCAGACTGTGGAAGGCGGCGACCAACTGGGGCAACGCCGTCATCTCGATCTTAAGCGCGATCACGGTGCCGATGGCGCCGCCGATGACGAAGCCGGCGAGTATCAGCTCATAGCTGAGCACACCCGGCATCAACAAGGTGGTGGCAATGGCGATGACCATGCCGGCGATGCCGAACATGTTGCCGCCCCGCGCCGTCTCCGGCGACGACAGGCCCTTCAGGGCCAGGATGAAGCACACCGAAGCCGCGAGATAGGCGAAAGCCGCGATATTTTCCGTCACCGCCCGCCCCCGCTCATTTCTTCCGGAACATCAGCAACATCCGCTGGGTGACGATGAAGCCGCCGAAGATGTTGACGGCGGCCAGCACCACGGCGGCGAAGCCCATGATCTTGGAGAAATTCATGCCCTCGGGCCCGGCGGCGATCAGCGCGCCGACAATAATCACCGACGACACCGCGTTGGTCACCGACATCAGCGGCGAG
The DNA here is from genome assembly GCA_965369885.1 of uncultured bacterium. Classification (GTDB taxonomy): domain Bacteria; phylum Pseudomonadota; class Alphaproteobacteria; order SMXQ01; family SMXQ01; genus JAZFWG01. The sequence goes on along the minus strand of CBDUSV010000187.1, from coordinate 2,062 downwards.
TGGAGCGCCGGCGTCACCCGCCACACCACGTGATAGCCGACGAACACCGCCAAAACAAAGACGGTGAAGCCGATGACGAAGGGATCAAGCCCAGCTTGAGCTTCCATCAGTTGGTTCCTTCTCCGGTCAAGAGTGGATGCACGACCTTGCCGTCCCGGGTCAAAAGCGTGCCCTGGATGATCTCATCTTCCCAGTCGATCTCGAGGGTCTTGGTCTCGCCATCCACCAGGGGGGTGATGAAGTTGAGCAGATTGCGGGCATACAGCGCGCTGGCATCGACGGCGATGCGCCCCGGAACGTTGGCGTGGCCGATGATGGTCACCCCATGCTTGACCACGACCTTGCCGAACTCGCTCAAGGGGCAGTTGCCCCCGGCCTCGACCGCGAGATCGTTTATGACCGACCCCGGCGCCATGTCCTTGACCATGTCCTCGGTGATCAGCACCGGCGCCGGCCGGCCCGGGATCAGCGCCGTGCAGATGGCGATGTCCTGCTTCTTCAGGGCCTGGTGGATCACTTCGGCCTGTTTTTTCAAATATTCCTCGCCCATTTCCCGGGCATAGCCGGCGGCGGTCTCGCCGTCGGCGCCCTCTTCGGGCGGGACCTCGATGAAACTGGCGCCCAGGCTTTCGACCTGTTCCTTGGCGGCGGCGCGGACATCGAAGGCCGACACCACCGCGCCCAGGCGCCTGGCGGTGGCGATGGCCTGAAGCCCGGCGACACCGGCGCCCATCACCACGACCCGCGCCGGCGCCACGGTGCCCGCCGCCGTCATCATCATGGGAAACGCGCGGCCGAAACAGGCAGCGGCATCAAGCACCGACCGATAGCCGGCGAGATTGCTCTGGGATGACAGCACGTCCATGTTCTGGGCCCGGGTGATGCGGGGCAGAAGCTCCAACGCGAATGCGGTGACGCCGTGGGCGGCATAGGCCTTGGCGCCGTCGCTGTCCACCAGCGGCGCCAGCATGCCCACCAGCACACAGCCCTTTTTCATCAAAGCGAGCTCGTCGGGGTCATCATTGTCGCCGCGCAAGGGCTGGCGCACCTTGAAGACGATATCGGCATCGCCCAGCGCCGCCGCCTCGTCGGCGGCAATGGTGGCGCCGGCGTCGGCGAAGGCCTGGTCCGGGATGGCGGCGCCGTCGCCGGCGCCGGCCTCGACCGTCACGGCGAAGCCAAGATCGATGAGTTTGCCGACCGTCAGCGGCGATGCCGCGACGCGGGCCTCGTCAGAACGCCGTTCCTTGGGTATGGCAACTTTCATGGGGTGGGAATAGAAAAATTTCCGTAAGATTCCGTTAAGGGTATTCGCCGATATTTGGGCAGATGGGTAGCCATCGGTGGCGCCACAATGCCTTCTCTATTGCGATTTGCCAAGTGCCGGTTGCGATTTTCAGATGATGGAGTGATCAAATGTGCGTGAGCCGCACCCTTGCCCTAGGGATAATCCTAGGGGTTGTAGCAATGTCCGCGACCACGATTGCGGCCGCCGATACCCTGGTCAAGGTCGAGACCCGGTCCGGCGTCAAGCAGCCCTTCGTGGTCATCGAGCCCAAAACCAAGCCCACCGCCAGTGTGATTCTGTTCGCCGGCGGCAACGGCAAGATCCGCACCCACCGTGACGGCGCCGACATCAGGAACAAGAACTTTCTGGTGCGGACCCGCCATAAATACGCCGGCCATGGGTTTCTTGTCGCGGTGGTGGACGTGCCGTCGGACCGCCGCTATGACGGCCTGATCCAATTCCGCACCACCAAGGACCACGCCCGCGACATCAAGGGCGTCATCGACTGGCTGCACAACAAGGCCGGGGTGCCGGTGTTCCTCATCGGCACCAGCCGCGGCACCATCTCCGCCGCCGGCGTCACCGCACGGCTCAACAGCGAAGGCGTCGGCGGCGTGGTGCTGACCTCGACGGTGACCCGCTACAACACTGCCGCCAACAAGGACAAGGTGTTCGACGCCGATCTTACCCGTATCCGCGCGCCGGTGCTGGTGGTCTATCATGAAGACGATGGCTGTTATGTCACGCCGGCAAATGATTCCGGCAAGCTGTTAT
>CBDUSV010000186.1:0-5878 GCA_965369885.1 uncultured bacterium | reverse complement strand
GCCCAGGGATCAAGACCGGACGTCGTTGCGAAAAGCTTGAAGTGGCGGACACTGCTGCGCTTTTCGCTCCTAGCCGGTCATGATCCCTGGGCCGTCAGCACCACAACCCTTTATGAGTACGGACCCTAAGTCCGCGACCATCCGGCCATGAAGGTCGACGGCATTCCCCACCGCGCTATCCGCCTCGCCGATGACGGCCGGGCGGTCGAGATCGTCGACCAGACCCGTCTTCCCTTCGAGTTCACGTGTAAGCGCCTGGAGTGCCTGGGCGACGCCGTTCGCGCCATCTCGGATATGGAGGTGCGCGGCGCGCCGCTGATCGGGGCGACGGCGGCCTATGGGGTGTGTCTGGCACTCACCGCCGATGCCGGTGACGACGCATTGGGCGCGGCATTGGCGGAGCTTGCGGCAACCCGGCCGACGGCGGTCAATCTTGCCTGGGCGTTGGATGACATGCGCCGGCTTCTGATGGCGCTGCCCCCAGCCGAGCGCATTGATGCGGCTTATGAGCGCGCCGCCGCGATCTGCGAGGACGACATCGCCACCAACCGCGCCATCGGCGAACATGGCCGCGCCGTGATCGATGCGGTGGCCGCGGCCAAGCCAGCCGGCGAGGCGGTCAACATCCTCACCCATTGCAATGCCGGCTGGCTGGCGACGGTGGATTGGGGCACGGCGCTGGCGCCGGTCTATATGGCCCATGATGGCGGCACATCGGTCCATGTCTGGGTCGATGAGACCCGGCCCCGCAACCAGGGCGCCAAGCTGACGGCGTGGGAGCTCGGCGCCCATGGCGTGCCCTATACCGTCATTGTGGACAATGCGGGCGGCCATCTGATGCAGCGCGGCGATGTCGATCTTTGCATCACCGGCTCAGACCGCACCACCGCCGGCGGCGATGTCTGCAACAAGATCGGCACCTACCTCAAGGCGTTGGCGGCTTACGACACCGGGGTGCCGTTCTATGTGGCGCTGCCGGGGACCACCATAGATTGGTCGATTACCGATGGCCGCGACATCCCCATCGAGGAGCGCGCTTCCGATGAGGTCACCCACATGGAAGGCACCACCGCCGGCGGCATCGTCACCGTCGGTCTTATGCCCAAGGGCGCCAAGGCCGCCAATTACGGCTTCGATGTGACGCCGGGGCGCCTGATCAGCGCGCTCATCACCGAACGCGGCCTCGCCCCGGCCTCGACGGAGGGCTTGCGCGCGCTCTATCCGGACCGCGCGGGCGCTGATTGAAGATCAAATCAGCCGATATTCTGGCTCAGAAGCTCGATGGTGCGGCTGCGCGCCAGCGTTGACGCCGCCTCGTTCCAACTGCCGCGCTGGTCGCAGTTGAAGCCGTGGCCGGCCCCTTCATAGATGTAGAGCGGCAGATCGGGCTGGGCCTTGCGGATGATCTCGATCTTTTCGGCGGGGATGGCGTTGTCCTGGTCGCCGATATGAAAGATCACCGGACATTTGGGCTGCTCGTCGGCGAATTCGGCGACATTGCCGCCATAGTAGGACACCGCGCAATCGAAGTTGAGCCGGGTCGCCCCGAGCCAGGCGATCGATCCGCCGAAGCAATAGCCGACCACGGCGGTCTTGCCCGCCGAGGACACCGCATCGGCCGCCGCCTGGACGTCATTGAGCACGTCGTCATACTCCAGTTTCCGGCGGATGCCGACGCCGGTGTCGCGGCCGGCTTCGTCATAGCCGAGCTCGACGCCGCGCTCGAGCCGGTCGAACAGCGCCGGCGCGATGGTGACATAGCCGTCGGCGGCAAAGCCGTCCGAGACGTCCCTGATGTGGCTGTTGATGCCGAAGATTTCCTGAATGAGGACAATGGCGCCCTTCGGTGCGCCGTCAGGGTCAGCCTGGTAGGCGTCGAATGTATGGCCGTCGCTGGCGGTCAGCTGGATGATGTTTCCCATGTCGGATCACTCCCCTTTGAGGTTGTTGAGGGTTGCTTATGGGCCGGAGTTTAAAATGTTCCGGCACCGCAAGGCAAATCGGCTCTCAACCCCCGTGCTTTACACGTTGAAGCGGAAGAGGATGACGTCACCGTCCTGGATCACATAGCCCTTGCCCTCCGCGCGCATCTTGCCCGCCGCCTTGGCGCCGAGCTCGCCGTCGTGGGCGACATAATCGTCATAGGTGATGGTCTCGGCGGCGATGAAGCCGCGTTGCATGTCGGTATGGATGCGGCCCGCGGCTGCCGGCGCCGCGGTGCCGGCGGCCACGGTCCAGGCCCGGGCCTCATTGGCGGCGACGGTGAAAAACGTGATCAGTCCGAGCAAGCGGTAGCCTTCCCGGATCAGCCGGTCGAGGCCGGGCTCTTCGAGGCCGAGCTCGCCCAGGAACTCGGCGCGGTCAGCTTCATCGGTCAGTTGGGCCACTTCGGCCTCGATGGCGGCGGAGATGACGATGGCGCCGGCGCCCTCGGCCTCGGCCTTGGCCGCGATGCGGGCGGAAAAGTCATTGCCGTCGGCGGCTGCGCTCTCCTCCACATTGCAGACATAGAGCACCGGCTTGGCGCTGAGCAGTTGCAGGTTGCGGAACAGCCGGACGTCATCGCCCTCGACCGCGACGCTGCGGGCGGGCTTACCGTCATGCAGGGCGGGCAAGATGCGCTCGATCAGCGCCGCCGTCGCCGCCGCCGCCGCAGCTTCCTTGTCACTGCCCCGGCCTTTCTTGACCAAGGGGTCCAGGCGCTTCTCCAGGCTTTCGAGATCGGCCAGCATCAATTCGGTCTCGACCACCTCGGCGTCGGCGGCCGGATCGATATGGCCTTCGACATGGGCAACGTCGCTGTCTTCGAAGCAGCGTAAGACGTGCAGGATGGCGTCGACCTCGCGGATATGGGCGAGGAACTTGTTGCCGAGGCCTTCGCCCTTGCTGGCGCCCCGCACCAGGCCGGCGATGTCGGTGAATTCAAGCTGGGTGGGCACGATGCGGGCCGATTTGGCGAGCTTGGCCAGCACATCGAGGCGCCCATCGGGCACCACCACCCGGCCCAGATTTGGCTCGATGGTGCAGAACGGATAGTTCTCGGCCTCGGCTTGCGCCGTCGCCGTCAGGGCGTTGAACAAGGTCGATTTGCCGACATTGGGAAGGCCGACAATGCCACAGTTGAATCCCATTTAAGACTCGTCCGCGGGCGTGGGCGGTGGCTTTGCCGCCGGGTCCGGCTTGGGCGGCGCCAAGGCGAGGGCGATGTCGTTGATGAAGCGGGCCTCGTCGCCGGCGGCGAGCACGGTCACGGCATCGGCGATGGCGTCCACCAGGGCCTCGAAGCGGGGCCGTTCCTCGGAGGAGAAATTGTTGAGGACATGGCCGGTCACCCTGTCCTTTTCGCCGGGATGGCCGACGCCGATGCGCACGCGCAGATAGTCCTTGCCGATATGGGCATCGATGCTGCGCAGGCCGTTATGGCCGGCATGTCCGCCGCCTTGCTTGATGCGGATCTTGCAGGGCTGGAGGTCGATCTCATCGTGGAAGACGATGACGTCTTCAAGGTCGAGCTTGTAGAAACGCACCGCCTCGCCGACGGCAAGGCCGGATTCGTTCATGTAGGTTTCGGGCTTGAGGGCAAGGGTCTTGTCGCCGTCGATCCGCCCTTCGGCGGTCAAGCCATGGAAGCGTGACCGCCAGGCGCCGAAGGAATAGCGCTGGACCAGCGCGTCCATCACCATGAAGCCGATATTGTGCCGATTGTTGGCGTGCTCCGCCCCGGGATTGCCAAGGCCCACGAGTAGCAGCATCGGATTGTGCCCTCCGGGATCGCGGCCATGCGGGGGAATTCCCGAGGCCGCTCAGGGTGTGTACCCACCCTAGCCCTTGTCGGAGGACTCGCCCTCCTTGGTTTCGCCAGCCCCATCGCCCTCGGCGCCCTCTTCGCCCTCGGCGCCCTCTTCGCCCTCGACGCCCTCGATGCCCTCTTCGCCCTCTTCGCCCTCGAAGCCTTCCAGCAACGCGGCGGCGGCGGCGGCCTGTTCGGCGGCCTCTTCCTCGGCGCGCACCGTCGGCGCCGCCACCGTGGCGACGGTGAAGTCACGGTCGGTGATGGTGGGGGTGACACCGGCGGGCAGGGTGACATGGCTGATATGGATGCTGTCGCCGATTTCGATACCGGTGAGATCGATATCGATGGACTGGGGAATGCGTTCGGCGGCGCACATGACTTCGATCTCGAAGCGCACCACGTTCAACACGCCGCCGCGCTTGATTCCCGGAGACTCTTCTTCATTGAAGAAACGCACCGGCACCCCGACTTTGATTTGGGTGTCGGCGGTGATGCGGAGGAAATCCACATGAATAGGCCTGTCGGTGACCGGATGGAACTGGACGTCCCGGGGCAGCACCCGATGGGTCTCGTTGTCGATCTTGATGTCGACCATCTTGGTGAAAAACCCGGTCTTGTTCAGCTCCTGGCCGAGAGTCTTGGGATCGACGGCGATCAAGATCGGATCTTTCTTGTCGCCATAGACGATGGCGGGAACCTGGCCGGCCCTGCGGATAGCGCGGGCGGGGCCTTTACCGGTCTTTTCGCGCACGCTGGCGGGAAAGTTGATGACTTCGCTCATGTTGTGCTCCTGAAAGCGAACCCGGCCAAATATCCATCAGGCCGGGCAAGGGGATGGCGTCATTTATCAGCAACCGATGGTCTCAATCAATGACAAAATGACCGGCGGCGTTGCGTCAGTCGAACAGGCTGGACACCGAGCTTTCGTCGCTGATGCGGCGCATGGCCTCGGCCACCAGGGGCGCGATGGTTAATTTCTCGATATTGTTGGAAACCCGGACCGCTTCGGTGGCCTGAATGGTGTCGGTGACAACCAGCTTTTCCAGCGGCGCCGCGGACACCCGGGACACCGCGTCTCCGGACAAAACGCCATGGGTGACATAGCCCGCCACCGATTTGGCGCCGGCATCGATCAACGCCACGGCGGCGTTACACAGCGTTCCCGCGGAATCGACGATATCGTCGACCAGGATGCAGCGGCGGTCGGTGACATCGCCGATGATGTTCATGACCTCGGCGACCCCGGCCCGTTCGCGGCGCTTGTCGATGATGGCGAGGTCGGTATTGAGCCGTTTGGCCATGCCGCGCGCCCGCACCACGCCGCCGACATCGGGCGAGATCACCATCAGATCGCCGTTGGTGTATTTCTCGCCGATATCCTTTGCCAGCACCGGTTCGGCATAGAGATTGTCCACCGGAATGTCGAAAAATCCCTGAATCTGGCCGGCATGGAGATCCATCGTCAGCACCCGGTCGGCGCCGGCGATGGTGATCAGATTGGCCACCAGCTTGGCCGAGATCGGTGACCGGGGGCTGGATTTGCGGTCCTGGCGGGCATAGCCGAAATAGGGGATGACGGCGGTGATGCGCCGGGCCGAGCCGCGCTTGAGGGCATCGAGGGTGACCAGCAATTCCATCAGATTGTCGTTGGCGGGATAAGACGTCGACTGGATCACGAAGACATCCTCGCCGCGGACGTTTTCATTGATCTCGACGAAGACCTCCATGTCGGAGAAACGCCGGATGCTGGCCTGGGTCAGGGGCATGCTCAGATAGGCGGCAATGGCCTGGGCCAGGGGCCGGTTGGAATTGCAGGCTATGACTTTCATTTGGGTGTCCCTCGGTGGGGCGGCACCTTCATGCCGTCGCCACCGGTGCGGGGTCTTGGAATGCGCGCGGAATTTACCAGCGTGTTCAGGGCCTGTAAATGGCCCATTGGGGGTTGGGGTCCAGTTCGGTGAATTTTTCCCCGCCAGGCGGGATTCATCGGCGCTGGGCCAGATTCTTGGCGGCCATGCGGTCCAGCAGGTCGACCACCCCCATTGCTGCATCCCGCGCGATGGCGGTGGCGGTGGCGCCCCAGGC
>CBDUSV010000185.1:0-6039 GCA_965369885.1 uncultured bacterium | reverse complement strand
GTCGGCAGGTTGGGGTAGTCCTTGTGCCGGGTGAGGCGGCCGAACTGCAACAGGAAGCGTACCCGCTTTTCCTTGATCCAGTGGGGCTGGGTCGCCCGGATCGAGGACAGGCCCTGGGCGCGGCCATCGGCTTCCTTGCGGTCGACGGCGAGCGCACCCTGCTTGGAGCCGGGATAGCCGGCGATGATCTTGATGCGAAGCCCGGCCACCCGGTTCATCAGGAACGGCGCGTCATAACCGGTGGAGCCCGGCGCCGTGGCGCTGTAGACGATCGGCGGCAGGCTGGCATCCTTGAGATCCTTGATCGACTTGTACGGCGAGTCGGTGCGGGCGACGAACATGAAGGCCTCGTCGTCGAAGCTCGACATCGAGCCCAGCCAGGTCATCTTGAAGGGATCGAAGGGGACCGGAACCAGCTTGAGCAATGCCGACAGCGGCAGGCCCCGGTCGAAGGTGCCGATCACGGTGCCGTCCTTGGGCGCCCGCATCGCGATGTAGGTCGACGCGATCAGGCTCCCGGCGCCCTGCATGTTCTTGACGATGATGGAAGGCTGGCCGGGGATATATTTTTTCATGTGCTTGGCGATGAGCCGGGTATAGGTGTCATATCCACCGCCCGGGCTATAGCCGACGATGAAGGTCATGCGCTTGTCCTTGTAGAAATCGCTGACCGAATCGGCCTTGACGGTGCCGGACGAGGCGGCGAACACCGCCACCAAGGCCACGGCAATCAGATATCGGTAAAATGTCATGATCGAACTCCCTAGTTAATTGATCAAACGCTTCATGGATGGGCGTAATTGCAGACGAGCTTATCAGAATGAGCGGTCGGCACAACCCTGGGATCATCCCGGAAAATCAAGGCTTTAAAGGCCAACGCTACCCTGCCCGGCGATCTCCGCACGCTAGGCCGGGATTTCGCCCTTGACCGTGGTGCGGTGCATGCGGCGGATTTCCGGCGCCACCACCCCGCCGCAGGCAAGATGGATCGCCGAGCGGTTGTCCCACATCAACAGATCACCCCGGCGCCATTGGTGGTGGTAGATGAAATCGCGGTTGGCGATGTGGGTGAACAGCTCATTCAAAAGCGCCTCGGCCTCGGCGTCATTCATGCCCTGGATGGCGATGGTGAAGCGCGGCGAGATGAACAGCGCCTTCTTGCCAGTGAAGGGGTGGGTGCGCACGATGGGGTGGAAGGCATCGGGCGGTGAGCGGGTGGCGTAATATTCGGCATGGTTCGCGTGGCGGGACCTCTGTGCCAGCCGCGGGTTCTTCATGCGGTTGAAGCTGTGGATGCCGATGAGCCCGTCGAGCCGCGCCTTCATGTCATCGCCGAGCGCCTCATAGGCCGCCACCATGGACGTCCATTCGGTGTCGCCGCCATGCACCGGGATCGTGACCGACTGCAAGATGGTGTAGGCGGTGGGCATCTCGACATAGGAATGGTCGGAATGCCAGTCCGCCCCGGCATCGGGGATGCCGACATTCTTGCCGTCCTTGATTTCGGTGGACAGGATCAGCACCTCGGGCTGGTCCACCATCTTGTATTCGGAATTGATGTGGTACTGGATTTCACCGAAGCGCCGGGTGAAGGCGGTCTGCTCGGCCGGGTCGAGCGCCTGGCCGCGCACGGCGACGACGATATGGTCATGGAGGGTATCGCGCAGGCGGTCGAAGTCGTCGTCATCGATCGCCGCCAGATCGACGCCGGTGACCTCGGCCCCCAATAGCTTCGACAGGGGCTTGACCGTCATCGCCTCGCGCAATGTCGCCATGTTGTCCCCGCCTTGTGGGCGGGCCTATGCCGCTTCCAACGGTGTTTGCAGCACCGTGCCATCGACGATGATGCCGTGATCGAAGTCGCGGACGATTTCGGGATGGACCGGACGCTCGCCGTCGGTGGACATCCATAGCCTGAACAAATGGCGTTTGCGCTCGGGCTCGGGCCAATCCTCGTATTGGGTGCGGGCGTGCAGGGCGACGTGATTGTGGACGAAATAGAAGTCGCCGAGCTCGAAATTGATCTCCATCGACAACTCTTTGGCGACGTCATTGTACATCTCGATGGCCTCATACTGGGCCGGGGTCAGTTTCGGCACGTCGAGCAGTCTCTGGGCGCGCTCGATGGTGGAACTGGCGCCGCGGCCGGCGAAATATCCGTCCTGGATGGAGAATATGGGCTGGCGGGTCCAGGGATCCTTGCCGGCGGGAACCTCGCCACGCCGCGTGCGGTGGAAGCTGTAGAACAGCTCCTTCACCAGATCGGGCCGGCGTTTCAGCATCACATTGTAGGTGGCGACCGATGAGCAGATATAGTGCTCGCCGCCGGACTTGGCGGGATGGAGACAGCGCAGGCCAAGCATGTCGCAGCTGTCGGCGTGGAAGCCCAGTTCGTTGGCGGAATTGTATCCCCGCCCGGTGGCCGAATGGATGTCGGCGCCCAGATTCTTGACATGGCCGAGAAGATGGCCCTTGTGATTCTGGGATTGGGCGCGGCCGATATAGGCCGAAATGCCCCAGAACGCGATGGCGTTTTGCAGCCGGGTGCGGCCCTCGGACGGCAGGCCCCGGATCATCGCGAAGCCGCGGCCTTCCATCAGCTCTTCCTTGATATCGGCGAGCACCGGGGTGAAGTCCGGCAGCGGGAAATCGACCCGGGTCACGTCCTTGAGCTCGGCGCCTGAGGCCTCGACGGCGTCAACCGCGGCGTTGATTTCGTCGACCTGGTCGCTATTCAGCTGGTAGATCCAGGCATCGGTGCCCTTCAGGTCATCGGGATACCAGCAGCCGGATTCGATGATCGGCCGCATGGGTTGGGCCGGTAAGCGCTCGCGCGCACTCGGGGTCCAAGGATTGGGGGTCTCAGCATTTTTCGCCATGTCACATTCCTCCTTCGTCACGGCTATCTGCCCACAGCCGGCGCCAACCCCCATTATAACAGAAACCATACATATTCTAAGGAATTTCTGCCCCCCGCCGCCAAAGCCCCTCCGGGCCTCAATTTATCCCGTAAAGCCGGGCCGGGTTGGCGGTCAGGATCTTTTGCGCCGTCTTGGCCGGCACGTTGCCGTCCCCGGCCATGCGTTGCAGGGCCTCGATCTCCACCGAGGCGTCCTTGTGGCCGTAATCGGTGCCGATGATGATGTTGTCGTCGCCGAATTCGCCGACCAGAAAGGGAAGATCGTCGGATTTCTGGGTGGTGACGTAGAAATTGTTGCCGCCCATGATGTCGTCCGCCGCCTTGATGCCCTTGTTGCCGAGGCGGATTCTGACCTCTCCCAGCATGTAGGGCACCCATTGGGCGCTGGCCTCGATGAAGGCCCAGCGCAGCGCGGGGAAGCGCTTGGGGATCTCGTCGCTGAGCAGATAGCAAAACGCGCCCATCACCGGGAACTTGAAGATCATCAGGCCATAGTCCCGCAAGTATGAATCGTGGTTGGCGAAGCTGTTGTTGCCGGTATGGAAGGTGATGGCGAGGTCGAGCTCCTCGGCCATCCGGTAGAGCGGGAAGAAATAGCGGTGGGTCGCCATTTGCTCGCACTCGAGGCCGCGCATGAAGACGCCGACCGCGCCGTGCTCTTTACAGAATTCCAGCTCGGCGCGGACCCGGGCCGGGTCGATCAGGGACAGGAGCGGCGGGATCGCCACCCAGCGCAGCCGTCCCCCCGATTGCTTCCAGATATCGGCGAGCCAACGGTTGTAGCTCCGGGCCAGGGCCATTTCCCGGTCGTGTTCGTTGGTGATGGGGCGCAGATAGATGGTCGGGAACAGGACCTGGATGTCCACATTGACCCGGTCCATGTGATCCAGGCGGCGTTGGATATCCACCAGGTCGCGGGCCTCGGCGGGGACATCGTCGCCCACATTGGTCTTGGTCTGGAAATTGTCGCCGATCTTCCAGTAATCGTTGCGCTGGTTGGCGCTGTGGGGCGCGCCGTCACCGGCATCGCGGACGAAGATCTGGGGGCGGAATTCCTGCTCGTCGGCGCCCATATAGGACCAGGTCCGGGGCGTCTCGATGACATGGGCGTCGGCATCGATGGTCTTCATGGCGTTCCCCCCGGTCAAACCATGACCGGCTATTTCAATTTCCGGGCCAGGAAGTCGAGCACCTTGGCCCAGGAATCCTTGGTCTGTTCCTCGCGGTAGCGGTCCGGGTTGTGGAAGTCCTGGAAGCCGTGGCCGGCGCCGTCATAGCCGTGGAATTCGTGCTCGACCCCGGCCTCGGTCAGGGCCGCGTCGAGATCGGCGACGTCGGCGGGTGACGGGTTCTGGTCGTCATTGCCGAAGATGCCGATCATCGGACACGGGATATTTCCGGCGAGCGTGATCGGCGCGACGCTGCCTTCGCCCATGCCGGTCTTGATGCGCCCGCCATATAGCACCGCGACGGCCTTGTAATTGGGGTTGTGACAGGCGCCGAGCCAGGTCATGCGTCCGCCCCAGCAGTGCCCGATGATGCCGGTGCGCGCGGCGTCCACATTGTCCATGCCGACCAAGAGCGCGTGGGCGGCATTGAGATCGGCGACGGTCCAGTCGTCGCGCCATTCCTTGCGCTTGACATCGATGTCCTCTTCCGGCGGCCACCAGTGGAAGATGAAGGGGATGACGGCGACATAGCCATCCGCTGCCAGCTTTTCGCCCACATCGATGGTGAAGGGGTCCTTTTCCAGCCCGGTATGGGCGACCGGCAGGTGCTGGGCCACCACCAGGCCCGGGTGCGGCCCGGCGCCCTCGGGCTCGAACACCAGAACCTCCATGGGGTTGTCCAGGACCTGCAGGGTTTCTTTTCTGTACATGGAATTTTCTCCGGTGTGGTTGCGGCTATAGGCCGAGCAAGGCCTTGGGGTTTTCGGTCAGGATCTTTTCCTTCTGGAGATCGGTGATGTCGCTGCGCTCGCGGATCTCGCGGACCGTGCCCGGGAATTCGGAATCGAAATGGGGGTAGTCGGACGCCATCAGCACCCGGTCCTCGTTGAAGCCCTCAAGGGCGTAGGCGAGGTCGCGTTCGTCGGCCTCGCAGGTCACCCAGCAGTTCTGTTTGACATATTCCGACGGCAGTTTGGTGATGTTGGGGGCCATGCCGTGCTGCATGTTGGCGTAGTCGTCGTCCATGCGGTGCATCCAATAGAGCACCCATTCCGCCGAGCATTCGAAGAAGGCGACGTTGAGGTTGGGGTAGCGCTCGAACACGCCGCCGACCACCAGGGCCACCAGTCCCGCCGTGCAGTTGAAGGGCCGGCCCAGCACATGCATGGCGTAGAAGTTGCTGTTGTTGTTGATCAACGGCCCATAGCTGGCGGGATGGAGGAACAGGGGCACGCCCATCTTCTCGGCCTCGGCGTAGAACGGCTCGAACGCCTCATCGTCGATGGTCCGGGTCATGGAATAGGGCACCAGGTGGGCCGCCTTGAAGCCGAGCTCGCCCACGCAACGCCTTAGCTCATCGACCATGCCATCGGGGTGACCCGCCGGCATCACGGCCACCGGCCACAGCCAGTCCTCATGGCCCCTGGCCAGCTCCCGGACCCAGTCGTTGTAGGCGCGCGCGCAGGCCGAGCCCAACTCACCCTCCTGCAGGCTCGACAGGCTGAGCTGGGTCGGGAACACGAATTGATAGTCGATGCCCTCTTGCTCATTGTCCTTTTGCCGGTAGTCCATGTCCCAGCCGCCCTGCTGGGCCCGCGCCACATCGCCGCCGTTCCAATTGGCGTCCGGGTCGTAGACATGTGAGTGGTCGAAAGTGCCGGCGACCTGGCCTGACCACGGGTTGAGCGAATGGTCGAACTTGGCGTGGTGCAGGGTGCCGTTGCCGATGCGCTTGGGCGTGCGCGGCGCGAACTCGCCGGTGAGCTTGAACACCTCATCGAGGAAATACTCGTCCCGCAAATGGGTATCCATGTCGAAAACAGCCATTTTGTCCTCCCTGATGCCTGTTGTTATGGGGCGTGTTGTTCGTTGGCTGGTTCAGGCCCCCGCCATTTCCTTGGCCACGGCGTCCTCGACGATGGTGCCCTTGAAGAAATCCGGGTTTTGGCT
>CBDUSV010000184.1:0-6040 GCA_965369885.1 uncultured bacterium | reverse complement strand
GAGGATTCCCACAGCGTCGGCATGCTGGGCTCGGGCGGCATGGCACGCACCTTCCTCGAAGCCTTCAGCCTGGTCCGCGATATCCAGCACTGCAAGATCTACAGCCCGACCCCGGGCCACCGCGAGGAGTACGCCGAAGAGATGAGCAAGAAACTCGGCATCGAAGTCGTCGCCGTGGATGAGCCCGCCGAAGCGGTCAAGGGGGTGGACATCCTTTCCACCTGCACCGATTCCATGCAGCCGGTCTATGACCCGGACTGGATCGAGCCCGGCATGCATGTCACCAATCTCGGCCGCCGCGAGATGGCGGACGCGGCCCTGGACAAGTTCGACGTGGTGGTGCGCCAGGGTACCGCCGGGTTGCAGATGCGCGAAACCGACCGCTTCAAGGCCGAGGTCGGCTTAAGCCCCGCCGCCTTCATCGGCGGCACCGAGGAAGATATGAAGCGGCTGCCGGACAAGAACCCGCAACCCGGCCTCGGTGGCGATGACCCGGAATTCACCGACCGCGGCAAGGGCGGCGACAAGCCCGACTTCGCCGATCTGATCTCGGGCAAGGCCAAGGGCCGCACCAGCCCCGACCAGGTGACCTATTACCGCAATGTGGGAAACCAGGGCCTGCAGTTCTCGGCCGTCGGAGGCTGGCTTTATACCCTGGCCAAGCAACGCGGCCTCGGCCACGAGATTCCCACCGGCTGGTTCCTCCAGGATATCAGGGACTAAAAGTCAGACCTTTAGAAAGTCAGACCTTCAGCATGTAGCCGACGCCGCGCATGGTGTGGATCAGCTGGCTCTCGAAGCCCTGGTCCATCTTCTGGCGTAGGCGGCGGATATAGACGTCGACCACGTTGGTCATGGGATCGTGATGGTAGTCCCAGACATGCTCTTCGATCATGGGGCGGCTGAGCACCCGGTTGGGGCGCTGCATGAAGAATTCCAACAACGAAAACTCCGTCGGCGTCAGTTGGATCGGCTGACCGGCGCGGGAGACCTCGTGGCTGTTGCGGTCGAGCGCGAGATCGGCGACCTCCAACACCGGCTCCAGATCAAGCTCGCCACCGCGGCGTGACAGGGCCTGGATGCGGGCGACCAACTCCTCGAAGGCGAAGGGCTTGGTCAGGTAATCGTCGGCCCCGGCCTCGAGCCCGGCGACCTTTTCCTCGACCGAATCCTTGGCGGTCAGCATCAGGACCGGGACCTGAATGCCTTCGCCGCGCAACTGGCGGCAGACCTCGATGCCGTCCATGCCCGGCAGCAACAGATCAAGAATGATGAGGTCGAACTTTCCGTTGAGGCCCAATTCGGCCCCGGTCAAGCCGTCGGATGCAATCTCGACCTGATGGCGTTCGGCCTCCAGTCCCTTCTTGATAAAACCGGAAACCCGGCTGTCGTCTTCGATCAGCAGAACCCGCATGCGCTGTTTAACCCCCCCCCGTTCTCAGCGGAAACAACAGGGATATCTTCGTTCCGCGGCCTTCATTGCTATCGACCAGGATTTTTCCATCATGGGCCTCGGTGATGGATTTGGCAATGGAAAGGCCGAGGCCGGTGCCCTGGGTGCGGGTCGCCCGCGCCCTCTCGCCGCGGGAGAAGCGTTCAAAAATAAAGGGCAAGTCCGATGCCGGGATGCCGATGCCTTTGTCGGCCACCGTCACCCGGGCAAAATTGTCATCGTTGGTCAGCGTCAGGGTCACCTGGCCGTCTTCGTCCGAATACTTCACCGCATTGTCCATCAGGATGAAGAACAGTTGGCGCAGGCGCTGGAGATCGCCGCGGACCACGGCCCGGCGCGCCAGATCCATATCGAAACTGACATCCTTCAAGGACGCCAGACTCTCGCCCATGTTTCCGACCTCCTGCAGCAGCGGTTTGAGATCGACCTCGGCCATTTCATATTGGACCTCGCCGGCCTCGGCGCGGGCCAGGAACAGAAGCTCGTCGACCAGATTTCCCATCTGGTTGGCGACGACGATGATGGTCTGCAGGGTCTCGCGGTGGTCGATATCCTCCCCGGTCCCCCGCAGCGCGACCTCGGCCTCGCCCCGGATCACCGTCAACGGCGTGCGCAGTTCGTGGGAAGCGTCGGCATAAAATCGTTTCTGTTCTGAGATCGAATTGTTGAGACGCTCCAGCATCTCGTTGAAACGCCGTGCCAGCAGGCCGATTTCATCTTGTGAATCGATCTCCGCCTTCGAGGTCAGATCCCCTGCCGCGACCCTTTCGGTTGCTTCGACCAGGGTGCCGATGGGCCGGGTCAGGGAAAAAGTGATACCCAGTGCAAGGGCGAAGCTCAGCAACACCCCCAGCCCCGCCAACATGGCGATGACCATGCGGCTGGCCCAGGTTTCGGACCGCGACACATTCATAGTCTCGGTGATTTCCGCTCTCTCGTAGTCAAGCAGACGGTCGAGGCTCGCCAATGCGGCGCGGTGCCGCGACCGCCATGTGGTGGTGAACAGCGTCCCTGCCGTGGCCTTCTCCCCCTGCCTTGCGAGGCGGATGATTTGCGAATTCGCGCGCTCGAAAGCTTTCAGGCGTTTGGTGAAATCGGTGACGAACTTCTTATCCTTGGCATGCCAGAAGCCACTGGCGATGGATTCGTCCTTGTAGAAGACCAGAAGCGACTTCCTCATAGATTTTTCCTTGAGGCGAAGGGAACGCACATATTTCGCCGTCGAGTGGCCGGCCAGCAGATTCTGGGTGTCGGCTTCCATTTCTGACAACAGGGCCTTGATGTTCCACACCTCACCCACTTCGCGAAGTTCGACCTGGACCAGGTTCTCCAGGACCGTGCCCAGTTTTGAGACCTGCTCGAGGGACACCATGACAATCACCGCGGTGACCAGGATGACATTTATGAAGCCGCCGAACAGGCGAACGCCGATGGGGGAAAGGATGGCCCTGATGTTCACCGTTAAGTCTCAATCCTTGTTATGACCATGCACCCCGGCCCTTAGCCGACCGTCCATTTGGTGTCGGACTCCCGCAACAGATAGAGCGCGAAGCACGCCGCCAACATGGGCCATGCGGTAAAGAAAAAAATGTTCACCTTGGCGAATGGCTCCATATATTGCTGATAGGACGACAGCGTCGAGATGGTATGGATCAACAGAACGGCGCCGTAGGTGATGCGCTTCTGGAAGCCGGCGACGAAAGCCAGGATCAACGCCAGTTCGACCGCGCCGATGATAAGAAAGGCGGTACTGTCGAGCCCGGCGATGAAATAGAATTTGGTGTAAACCTTTCCAGCGTGGACGGGATTGACGAACTTATCGATGGTCCACATCAGCAAGACAATGAATACGCCAATGCGCAGGGCCAACAAAGCCAACGGCAACCGATCTTGTTCTCTCATTCTAAAGTCTCCAAATATTCAAAGCGGCAAATCTGATTGGGACTATAATGATTGAAACCCATGCCGCAGCGATGCTCAAGGGCAATTTGTCCCCTAGATTTGATTTCTGTTTCACATTCCGGGTGAAGGCCAGGGAAAAGGCCAGGGAAAAGGAAGGCGCCATGAAGCTGATATCCGTCAATGTCGCCAAGCCGCGCCAGGTCAGCCATCTGGGGCGCACTTATATGACGGCTATCTTCAAGCAACCGGTGGCGGGGCGGGTCATGCTGCGCACCCTCAATCTCGACGGCGACGGCCAGGGCAACACCGAACTCCATGGCGGGCCGTACATGGCCGCCTATGTCTACACCATCGAGAACTACGCCCACTGGCAGCGGGAGCTTGGCCGCGATGACCTCGGATACGGACAGTTCGGCGAGAACTTCACCGTCGAGGGCATGATTGAGGCCGATATCCATATCGGCGATGTGTTCCGCATCGGCGATGCCGTGGTCGAGGTCACCGAGCCGCGCACGCCGTGCCACAAGCTGGCGATGCGCATGGGATCGGAAGATTTCCCCAAGATGTTCCTGGCCTCGGGCCGGGTCGGGTTTTACCTGCGGGTGATCGAGGAGGGCGAGGTTGGCGCCGGCGACGCCATCGAACTCATCAGCGCCGACGGCGGCGCCATGAGCGTGAGAGAGATCTGCGCGCTGTGGGCGGCGAAAACCCCGGATCCGGCACGCCTGAGGAGCGCCATCGAAATCCCCGCCCTGCCGCCCGATTGGCGCGAGGCTTTCGAGAAAAAACTCGCCAAGGCGGCAGAGGCGTAGGGCGGCGCAGCGGTCCCGTCAGGCGGGATTGAAATCGCTCTCATAAAGCGCCTCTAGCCGCCCGATGGCCTCTTCCGGCAGGGCGCCCATGGCCGATGCCGCGATGGCCTCGTCCACATGGCCGACAGCGCCGATGCCGACCAGGGCGACGGAAATATCCGGGCACGCCAGGGCAAAGCGCAACCCGGTCTGGGCCCGGGTGCCATAGCCGTCGCCGATCGCGCCCAGCGCGGCTTCGGCCTTGCGTTCCTCGGTCTCCTTGTCGGTTTCCTTGGTCATCATCGAGACCCGGCGGCCGGGATCGCCGCCGGGGATAATCCCGCCGACCAGGACGCGGATGGCGAGGATGCCGGTTCCGGCAGCGCGGCAGGCTTCGGCGATGCCGTTCAGGTTCTGGCCGGTCCAGGCTCCAGGCATGGCGCGCACCGCCGACGGGTTGACCATGTTGTAGAACATCTGCACCGAATCGAAGCGTCCTGTTTCGATGACGCCTCTAAGCGAGGGCGGATCGCCAAGAGCGGTGAGCCCCATGAAGCGGGCCTTGCCCTCTTGTTTCATGTTCTCCAAGCCCTCGGCGATACCGCCGGGGCCGAGCACTTGTTCCACCGACAAGGCCTTGGGGCCGGCGCCGGGATCGATGCGGTTGTGGATCTGCAGGATGTCCACCCAATCGCGGCGCAGGCGCTTGAGCGAGGCTTCGCAATGGGATTTGATCTGGCCGGCAAGGTCCCCCGCCCCCGGGTCGACGGTGACCTTGGTGGAGACATGGGGGGTCTCGCTGACCTCCTCCAACAGCCAGCCCAGCGCCTCTTCGGACTTGCCGTCGCCATAGGCTTCCGCCGTGTCGAACCAGTTGATGCCGCCATCGAGCGCCTGGCGGACGGCGGCGCGGCGGTCGTCGTCACTGCCGTCGATGAGCAGCCCGCCGGTGCGCCCACAGCCGAACCCGACCTCCGAGACCTCCATGCCGGTCTTGCCGAATTTCCGGTATTTCATGTGGAGGTGTCCTGGGCCAGAAAGTGCTCGGCGATTTCACTTCCGGTCGCCAGCCACACCCCGTCATGGGAGCAAATATAATCCAGCGCGCGCTCCAACGCCCCAATGCGGTGGGGGACGCCGGTGAGATAGGGATGGATCGACACGCAGGCGACCCGGCCCGAGTCCTCGCTTTCCCGGAAAAGCACATCGAAGGCGGTGCAAATCATATTGGTGAACTCTTCCGGGGTGCAATTGATGCGCTCGAACGCGCTCTTGTCGCTGATGCCGGTGCCGTAGGGCAGACAGACCACGGTCTTGTTGCCCGCCTTCATGCGCACGGGCTGGTCGTCGTTGCTCCAGTCTCCGGTGAAGATGCAACCCGCATCGGCGAGCAGCTCGAGGCTGCGCCAGCTCTGTTGCCGGCCCGAACTCAGCCAGCCCTTGGGTCTGGTGCCGGTTTCCTTTTCGATGCGTTCGAGAACACCTCCGATGAACTCGGCCTCTTCTTCAGCCGAAGCCAAATCATGGAGCTGTATGGTGTTGGTGCGGTTGTGGGCCATCCACTCCCAGCCGTTCTTGGTGCCGGCCTCGACGATTTGGGGGCAACGGTCGCAGATCTCGCTATTGAGCGCCGCGGTGGGCCTAAAGCCAAACTTGGCGAAGACCTCGATGAAGCGAAACACCCCGACCCGGTTGCCATAGTCGCGGCCACCCCAGGTCGAAACATCGGGAATCCTGCCCTTGCCCCCCGGCATTTCCGCATTGAGATGGAAAATTTCGATATTGGGCACAAGCCAGAATGCCAGCCGCGCGCCCCCCGGCCAGGTCAACTTCTTGCGGCCGGTGATCGGAACATAGTCGAAGGGACCGTAGGTATTGGGTTCCATTTGAGGCT
>CBDUSV010000183.1:0-6044 GCA_965369885.1 uncultured bacterium | reverse complement strand
CTCCCCCCAACTCGCCGACGACATCACCGTGCCGGAGGCCGAGCGCACCCTGGCGCGGACCATGGCTGAACGGTTGGCCATGCCGATCCTGGCCCGGGCCTGGCAGATGCTGCTCAAGGGCCTGGGCGAGGTGCAGACCGCGCCGGCGCCGTTGCAGGCGGCCGAGATGGTCCTGGTGCGTCTTGCCTATGCCGCGGATTTGCCGGCCCCCGCCGAGATCGTGCGCAGCCTCGCCCAGAAGGGCGCCGAGACATCCGCTAATACTGCCGCGCCGTCGCCACCCGCGGCCCGGCCCGGCCCGGCACCTGACCCTGAGCCTGATCGGGCCACGGTGCCGACACCGCCGCCAACGGCTTCCGCATCCGGCGCCGGCGCTGGCCAGCCCGCCACCGCCCTTGCCGCCAGCGCCGCCGAGGCGCCGGCGCCGGCCCCGGAAACGGTAACCGAATCCACAGTGACCGAACCCCTAATGCCGATGCCGGCCTGCTTCGAGGACGCGGTCGAGATGTTCGACGTCAAGCGCGAGGCGGTGCTGCACACCCATCTGGTGAACGATATCGGGCTGGTGCGGTTCGAGCCCGGCCGCATCGAATTCTCCCCCGGCGCGGGCGCGCCGCGCAATCTTGCCAACCGCATGGGTGAAATGCTCAGCGCCTGGACCGGAACCCGTTGGGTGGTTTCCGTCGCCGCCGAGCCCGGCGCCCCTTCCCTGGCGGAGCAGAGACAGAACGCCGACCAGGGCCGCAAGGATGAGGCCAAGAACCATCCCCTGGTGCGGGCCGCCCTTGATGCCTTCCCCGGTGCCCACATCACGGCGGTACGCGAAGGCGTCACGGCGCAGGACGGTGACGATGGGGAAATCCCCGCCGAAGACGAAAACCCACCCGCCAATGGAGAACCACAAACATGAAGAATCTTGGCGACATGATGAAGCAGGCGCAACAGATGCAGGCCAAGATGGCCGAGATGCAGACCAAGCTCGAGGGCGTGGAAATCACCGGCTCTTCCGGCGGCGGGCTGGTCACGGTGACCCTCAGCGGCAAGGGCGAAATGCGCGGCATCAAGATCGACCCCACCCTGGTGGACCCGGCCGATGTGGAGGTTCTCGAAGACCTCATCGCCGCCGGGTTCAACGACGCCAAGGTCAAGCTCGAGGCCCGCCTGGCGGAAGAGATGGCCAAGATCACCGGTGGGCTCAATCTGCCGCCGGGGATCCAATTGCCGTTCTGACCGGCGCCGACATCAGTCCATCGCACGCCCATGAGCAGTCCCGAGATCGAACGCCTGATCCAGCTTCTCGCCAAGCTGCCCGGGCTGGGGCCGCGCTCGGCAAGGCGCGCCGCGCTCCATATGATCAAACGGCGCGAATCGGTGATGGCGCCCTTGACCACGGCGCTTCGCGATGCCGCCGACAAGGTGGTCACCTGCGCCACCTGCGGCACGCTCGACACCCAAGACCCCTGCGCCATCTGCGCCGATCCCCGGCGCGACGGCTCGATCATCTGCGTCGTCGAGGAAATCGCCGATCTGTGGGCGCTGGAGCGCGGCGTCACCTTCAAGGGCCGCTATCATGTGCTGGGCGGCGTGTTGTCGGCGTTGGACGGCATCGGGCCCGACGAGCTCAATATCGACCAACTTGTCGCCCGGGCGCGGGACGCCATCGTCACCGAGGTGGTGCTGGCGACCGGGCTTACCGTCGACGGCCAGACCACGGCCCATTACATCGCCGAACGGCTGAGCGATTGCGATGTCATGGTGACCCGCCTCGCCCATGGCGTGCCGGTGGGCGGTGAGCTCGATTATCTCGATGACGGCACGCTCGCCACCGCCCTCAAGGCGCGCAGACCGGTCTAAGCAACCACTGACGACATCAATGTTTCGGTGAGATCCGGCACGTTCCGCCACATCTCCGGGCCGTTCGCAAGGCGCGGCACCGCGGCCAACGGCCGGCCCGGTGCGAAGCGCTTAAAGCAGGCCACGGTCTCATCGAAGGGCACCGGGTTGTCGGCGGATTGATTGACCACGACGGCGGCGATGGCAATGTTGCGCGCCTCAACCGCCGCCACCGCCGCGAGACCGTGGCTGATGGCGCCGAGATAGCTTCCCACCACCACCACGGCGGGCAGGCCCACCAGCGCCATCCAATCGGCGACGGTGGCGTCGTCATTGATCGGCGCCAAGACGCCGCCGACCCCTTCGATCAGGGTGATGTCATGGTCCCCGGCCAGGCGCTGGCGGCAGAAGCCCGCGAGCGCCGCCAGATCTATGGCGCCGCCCTCGCGCCTGGCCGCCATGTTGGGGGCGATCGGGGCGGCATAGCGCCAGGGCGAGATGGCGGCGATGGCCTCGGCATCGATTTCGTGCCCTAAGCTTTGCAGGATGAGGCCGCTGTCGCTGGCCGCCATGTCATCGGGATCGAAGCCGCTGATCACCGGCTTCAGGGTCTTAACGCCAAGGCCGGTTTGTTGCAATTGGTGGCCCAACGCGCAGGCAATCAGGGTCTTGCCGTCCCCGGTGCCCGCGGCGGTGATGAAGACCCCGCGCGTCTTTTCCGATGTCGGGCCGGTCATGGCAGCAGTTCCGCGACGCAATCGGCGAGCGCCAGGACCTCGTCGTCCCGGTGGGCGGCGGAAAACGTGATGCGCAGCCTTGATGAGCCCTCGGGCACCGTCGGCGGGCGCATGGCGATGACCAAAAAGCCCTTGTCTTCCAGGGTCTGGGCGGCGGCCATGGCGGTTTCGGGATCGCCCAACACCACCGGCACGATGGCGCTTTGGGCCGGGGCCAGGCCGACCCGGGAGGTAAAGAGCCGCGCCTTGTTCAACGGCGCCGCCACCAGTTCAGGGTCGGTCGCGATCAGCTCCAGCGCCGCGATGGCGCCGGCCAGCACCATGGGCGGCAGGGCCGTGGTGTAGATCAGGCTGCGGGCGCGGTGTTTGAGCAAATCAATCGCCGCCGCGCCGGCGCAGAGATAGCCGCCATAGACGCCGGCCGCCTTCGACAGCGTGCCCATCTGCAACGGCACCGCAATGGGCTCGCCATCGTCACCGAAGCCGCTGCCCCGGCCCTCGCCGATGACGCCCAGCGCATGGGCGTCGTCGGTCAGCAGCCAGGCGTCGAATTCGGCGGCGAGCGTGGCAAGCTCCCTCACCGGGGCGCGGTCGCCCTCCATGGAGAACACCCCTTCGGTCATCACCAGGCACGTGCCGTGGCCGCCTCGGTGGGCGGCAAGCAAACGCCGGCAATCTCCTAAGTCATTGTGGCGGAACAAATGGGTCTCGGCGCCCGAGAGCCTGGCGCCGGCATGCATGCAGGCATGCATCATCTCATCGCCGATGATCACGTCGCCTCTGCCTGCAAAGGTGGGGATGATGCCGAGATTGGCGAGATAGCCGCTGCCGAACACGCACGCCGCTGGCGTCGATTTCAAATCCGCGAGGCGCGCCTCGAGCTCGTCGTAGAGCGGGTTGTTGCCGGTGACGAAGCGGGACGCCCCGGCGCCGACACCGTGGCGGGTGACCGCCTCGATGGCGGCTTGCTTGAGCTTGGGATGCTGGCTCAGGCCGAGATAATCGTTGCAGCAAAACGACACCATCTCGCGCCCGCCGCGCGTCACCACAATCGGCGCCCCACGCCCGGTGGGTTTGAGGGTGCGGTGCAGATTGGCCGCACTGATGCGGTCAAGCTTGGTAGCGGCGAAGCGTGTCAGGCTTTCCATGACTCCCGGTGACTGAGCGGTGACTGTGTGCAAAGCGGAAATGGCGAGGCAAGAGTCTAGCTCATAGCCGGGGGCAGGTCCAAGGGCGGAGGTGCTCGCCGGATTCCCCTGGCGGGGGGCGGGGGGTTTCGAGTAAACTCGGGCCCCCCTCCCACCCGAGCTGTTCAGGTCTTTTCATGGCAAGCCGCTTACCCGCCGACGATGTCACCACCGCTGCCGATGATGGGGCCGCGTTGCGCCATGATTGGAGCCTTGCGGATGCGGTGGGGCTGTTTGAATTGCCGTTCAATGATCTGCTCTACCGGGCCCAGACCCTGACCCGGGCCCATTTCGACCCCAACCGGGTGCAGCTGAGTACGCTGTTGAACGTCAAGACCGGCGGCTGTCCCGAGGATTGCGGTTATTGCGCCCAAAGCGCCGGTTACGACACCGAGCTCAAGGCGGAAAAGATCATGGCGCTGGGTGACGTGCTGGCCGCCGCCACCCGCGCGCGGGACAATGGCGCCGGGCGGTTCTGCATGGGGGCGGCCTGGCGCGGGCCCAAGGACCATGATCTCGACGGCATCATCGACATGATCCGGGGCGTCAAGGCGCTCGGGCTCGAGACCTGCGTGACGCTCGGCATGCTGACCGGGGCCCAGGCCGGCCGCCTCAAGGACGCGGGGCTCGATTACTACAACCACAATGTGGACACGTCTGAAGACTATTACGCCCACGTGGTGACGACGCGAAGCTACGCCGACCGGTTGGAGACCCTGGCCCATGTGCGTGACGCCGGGCTCAAGGTCTGTTCCGGCGGTATCCTGGGCATGGGCGAGCAGCGCGCCGACCGCGCCGCCATGCTGGTGACCCTGGCCAATCTTCCAACCCACCCGGAAAGCGTGCCCTTGAACATGCTGGTCAAGATCCCGGGCACGCCGTTGGGCGCGACGCCCGAGCTCGAGCCCTTGGAGTTCGTCCGCACCATCGCGGCGGCGCGCATCATGATGCCGGCCTCCTATGTGCGCCTCGCCGCCGGACGGCTGGAGATGAGCGAGGAGCTTCAGGCGATGTGCCTGTTCGCCGGCGCCAACTCGATCTTCTATGGCGACCGGCTGCTGACCACCGGCAACCCCGGTGACGATGCCGACCGGGCGCTGTTGCAAAGCCTGGGCATCGAGCCCACGGCGCCGGAACCCACACCCTGATGGCGAAAACCGGTTTCCAAGGCGCCTTGGGGCCGGATTTGACCCCGGAGCCCCTGGTCCTGGATGGCGGTAGCGGCGCAGACAATGTGTGGCGGCCCTACACACAGATGGCGTCCGAAAGCCCGGCCTTGCCGGTCGCCGCCACCCATGGGGTGCGCATCCGCCTGGAAGACGGCCGGGACTTGATCGACGGCATGGCGTCGTGGTGGACGGCGTGCCACGGCTACAACCATCCCCACATCACCGGCGCCATCGCCACCCAGCTTGAAACCATGCCCCACGTCATGTTCGGCGGGCTCAGTCATGAACCGGCCACGACCCTGGCGCGGCGTCTGGCCCAGATGCTGCCCGGCGATCTGGATCATGTGTTTTTCTGTGATTCCGGATCGGTGGCGGTGGAGATTGCCCTCAAGATGGCGATCCAGTTCTGGATCAATTCCGGCGCAAAGGGCCGGGTCAAGTTCGCCGCCTTCCGCCACGGCTATCACGGCGACACCATGGGCGCCATGGCGGTCAGCGACACCGAGGACGGCATGCACCGCCTCTTCGCCGGCGCGGTGGCGCAGAATTTCATCCGCGATCTGCCGCGCACCAAGGCCGAGCTGGCGGATTTCGACGCGTTCCTCGCCCGCCACCGCGATGTCTTGGCCGGGGTGATCATCGAGCCCCTGGTCCAGGCGGCGGGCGGCATGAAGTTCCACGACCCTGACACATTGGCCGCCATCTTCGCCGCCTGCCGCCGCCACGGCGTGCTGTTCATCGCCGACGAGGTCGCCACCGGGTTCGGGCGCACCGGCGCCATGTTCGGAAGCGATCAGGCCGCCATCGTGCCCGATATCATGTGCCTGTCGAAGGCGCTGACCGGCGGCACCATCGGGCTTGGCGCCACGGTGGCGTGCGCGCGGGTGTTTGACGCCTTCCTGGGCGACGATCCAGGGCGCGCCCTGATGCACGGGCCCACCTTCATGGCCAATCCCCTGGCCTGCGCCGCCGCCAACGCGTCCCTCGATCTGTTCGAAACCGAGCCCCGCTTGGCCGAGGTCAAGGCCATCGAGGCCCAGCTGAAAACCGCGCTGGCGCCGTGCCGGGACATCGAAGGCGTGGCGGATGTGCGCGCGCTGGGCGCCATCGGCGTGGTT
>CBDUSV010000182.1:0-6071 GCA_965369885.1 uncultured bacterium | reverse complement strand
TTAGGTGGATGTACGCACCCCCGATTGGTCGGGTGGTGCGCTCTTACTTCAGCCTTTGCAGTCACCGGTTGCGATGTTAGGGTTTCCGCGAATAACCCAGATAATAACAAAGCCAAAAGGATTTTCGAAAAGGGAGCGCCCACTTATGAAGAATTCCATGAAAATTCTTGCCATCGGCGCCGCGATTGCCGGTGCCGGTGCATTCACCCAACCCGCCGGGGCGGCGGACGGCTAGGCTTTCTACAAGGGCAAGACGGTGAAATGGATCATCGCCGCCGCCAAGAAAATAAGGAGAAACCACATGGCAAAGAGACAAATCCTGGCGATCCCCGGGGTGCCCCATCACCAGAACCCGATCCCCCATGGTGTCAAGATCGGCAACATGGTGTTCTCGTCGGCGATCAGCGGCGCCGATGCCGACAGCGGCGAACTCCCCGACGATCCCGAGGCCCAGGTGTGGAACACGTTTAAAAATATTCGCCTGCTTCTGGAGGTGGCGGGCGGCACCCCCAGCGACATCGCCAAGATGTCGGTGTCGCTGCGCGACAATGGCAGCCGCAAATTCCTCAATGATGCCTGGTGTGACATGTTTCCCGATGAAGACGACCGCCCGGCGCGCCACACCCAGAACGCGGAAATCAATCCGCGCTACCACATCCAGATCGAATTCACCGCCATGCTGGACGGCGCCTGACGGCCCCACCCCGCCCCCGCCTGATAGCGAACAGGAACCCCCAGTGATGGACCCCAAGTTCCGGGTTAGCATGCCGCCGGACCCCAATCCCCGAACCCCGAAGCTGAAGGCGCCCCCCGGCGCCTGTGACACCCTTTTCCATATCTTCGGCCCGCCCCATGCCTTTCCCTATGCCGAAGGGCGGCGCTACACGCCGCCGGCGGCGCCGATCGAACATTGCCTGGCGATGCTCGATGCCATCGGCATCGACCGCGGCGTCGTGGTCCAGCCCAGAGTCCACGCCACCGACAATCGGGTGTCGCTGAACGCCATCGCCGAGAGCGCGGGCCGGCTTAAGGGCGTCGTGCGCATCAACGATGACACCAGCGACAATGAACTGGCGGACATGGAGTCCGGCGGCATTCGCGGCATCCGCTTTGAATTCATGCACGGGCCGGGGGGCCATACCGACCTGGCGCTTTTCGCCCGCATGATTGATCGCATCCGGCCGCTCGGCTGGCATGTGGAATTGCACGTCGCCCCCGATATCTTGATCGAGATGGAGGACTGGTTCCGCGCCCTCGATATGGTTTGCGTGGTCGATCACTTCGCCCGCATCAAGACCTCGGACGGCATCGATCAGCCGGGCTTTCAATTGCTGCTGGATCTGATGCGGCGCGACAATTACTGGACCAAGATCAGCGGCGCCGACGGGCTAACCTCCTCGCCCTGGCCCTACCCGGACGTCGTGCCCTTCGCCCACGCGCTGATCGATGTGGCGCCGGACCGGCTGATGTGGGGCTCAAACTGGCCCCATTCCGGTATTTTTGAGCTGGGCCAAACCGCCAATGACGGGCTTTTGCTCGATTTAATGCTGGATTTCGCCCCCGATGAGGGCATCCGCAACCGAATCCTGGTCGATAACCCGGCGCGGTTGTTCGGCTTCCCGAATTGAGCCGGGCCGGAGACGGGACGGGTTGGCTCCGTCTCCGGCCCGGCTGTAATTTGGGTGGGTATGTATGTGCACAACCCATCCTCGATCTTGACGACACCGAACAGGAGAACCCATAAATGGACGCAAAATTCCGGGTCTGCATGCCGCCGGACCCCAATCCCCGGACGCCGAAGCTGAAGGCGCCGGCCGGCGCCTGCGACACCCATTGCCATATCTTCGGCCCGCCCCATGCCTTTCCCTATGCTGAAGGGCGGCGCTATACGCCGCCGGCGGCGCCGGTGGAGCACTACCTGCAGATGCTCGATGCCATCGGCGTCGACCGCGGCATCGTGGTGCAGCCCAACGTGCATGCCACCGACAACCGGGTGTCGATCAACGCCATCGCCGAGAGCGCCGGCCGGCTGAAGGGCGTCGGGCGCATCGATGACGACACCAGCGATAGCGAACTGGCCGACATGGACGCAGGCGGCATTCGCGGCATCCGCTTTGAATTCGTCCGCGGCCGGCCCGGCAGTTCCGATCTGGAGCTGTTCGACCGCATGATCGCGCGCGTCCGGCCGCTCGGCTGGCATGTGGAATTGCATGTCGACCCGGATGTCTTCGTCGAGCTGGAGGACTGGTTCCGCGCCCTCGATGACGTGGTGTGCGTGGTCGATCATTTCGCCCGCATCAAGACCGGCGACGGCATCGGCCAGCCCGGCTTCAAATTGCTGTTGGATCTGATGCAGCGGGACAATTACTGGACCAAGATCAGCGGCGCCGATGAGCGCGGCCCCTCGCCCTGGCCCTATCCCGACGTGGCGCCCTTCGCCCATGCCCTGATCGATGTCGCGCCCGACCGGCTGATGTGGGGCACCAACTGGCCCCATTCCAATATTTTCGAGTTGGGCAAGACCGCCAATGACGGGCTCATGCTGGATCTGATGCTGGATTTCGCCCCCGATGAGGCCACCCGCAACAAAATCCTGGTCGCCAACCCGGCCAGGCTATTCGGTTTTGATGATTGATTGAACCGGTGGGCCGAAGACGGGGCGGGTTGGCCCCGTCTCCGGCGGTACGGGTATTTACTTACAATTCAGTTTGTGGACCACCGCGCCACTCGCCACCAGGCTCATGGTGCAGTTCATGCCGACCTTCAGCGCCTTGCGCTTGGCCTTCTTGCCGGCGATCTTGATCTTGGAGCGGCGGCTGACCCGGCCCTTGGTCTTTTTCGCGCCCTTGAGCGTCAGCTTCGAGCCCTTCTTGTTGACCTTCGAGATCACGCCTGAGACCTTGATCAGCTCAACCCTCTTGGCCCGGTCCATGCCCGAGGTATAGGCCTTCTGGGCCAAGGCGATGTCGGCCGCCGGGAAGCCCTTGATGCGGTCGATGATCGCGTGAATCTCCAGACCGGTCACCGGATTGACCGACAGCCGGCGCCGCTTGATTTCCTTCAGCAGCTTGGGATCCTTCATCGAGGCGTTGTAGGCGGTGCGGTAGGCCTTGACCTTGACGGCCGGAACGCCCGGCGGCAACAGCGTCGGCCAGCCAATGGTGGTGGCGGCGAAGATCACCTCCATCGCCCTGCGGTCCGCCGGGGTCTTGGCGAAATCGAGCGCCAGGGGCGCATCCAGGTCCGGCGCCTTCTTCAGGCCCATCTGCACGAAGACGATGATCTTCTTGTCGCGCAACAGATCGGCGGCCCGGCTCTTGATCGACGACCACGACCAACCCAGCCGGCCATGGACTTCCTTGCGCTCCAGCGCCAAGGAGATGTCGGAGCCGCTCTTGTAGCCATGGACGATGTTGAACTTGGTGCCGATGAAGTAGTTGAGCACCCGGGGGAACGCGCCGGTGTCGGTGGCGATGCCCGACGAGCCGACGATCAGCGGGGTGTTCATGGTGTCCTTCAGGGTCCGCAGCTTCGAGGTGTGCCAGATGATGCCGGCGGAGACCTCGGAGGTGGTGCTGCCGACCCAATTGAACTTGGCCGGGTCGTAATTGGCCTGCTTGATGCCGAGGATGGGCTGGACCGCGATCGAGCGCTGCACCACACCCAAGACCGAGCCGTCCTTGGCGGCGACGGAGTAAAGGAACTTGGCGGCGCGCAGGCCGCCGGCGCCCGGCATGTTGCGGGCCACGATCCGGGGCTTGCCCGGAAGATGGCGGCCCAGATTGCGGGCGACGATGCGGGCATAGGCATCATTGGTGCCGCCGACGCCCGAACTGATATACATGGAAAGTCTCTTGCCCTTGAAGAACTGCTCCAAGGATGCGGCATCGGCCGCGCCCCCTTGGATGGCAACCATCGCAATGGCGGCGCCGGCGGTAAGGATCAACCGTCCTGATTTAAGCATGTGTAGCCTCCCATGGCTAAATGTAGCGGGCCCCATGTTAGGGCCCCTTCGGGCGTGATCGCCCACTTCGCGGCGTTAAGCCGATTTCGGCGAAATAATGCCGCGCCCGGGGCCGAAAAGTCAAACGGCTAGGGTGTTTCATCTAAAGGGGCTCGCGCCATTAAGGATCGTGGCGGCGTTCAATCCTCGATCTTGCCGGCGCCCGCGGGCCCAAGGGTTTCGCCCAACTCCTCGACCCCCAATCTTTCCACCAGGGTTTGTTGGAGCTGATCGGCCTCCTGCTGGCGCGCCCACATGTCGGCATATTGGCCGCCCAGGACCAGGAGATCGAGATGGCGGCCGCGTTCGGTGATCCGGCCACCGTCGAGGACCAAGATCTCATCGGCTTCGACCACGGTGGACAGCCGGTGGGCGATGATCAGGGTGGTGCGGTCACTCGACACCCTTTTCAACGCCGCCTGTATCTCCTTCTCGGTCTTGGAATCCAGCGCCGAGGTGGCCTCGTCGAAGACCATGATCGCCGGGCGCTTCAACAAGGTGCGCGCGATGGCGACCCGCTGTTTCTCGCCGCCCGAGAGCTTGAGGCCGCGCTCGCCGACCCTCGTTTCGTAACCATCCGGCGCGCGGGCGATGAAGCCGTCGATGGCGGCGAGCCGGGCGGCGTCCTCGATGTCGCCGCGGTCGGCGCCGGGGCGGCCATAGCCGATGTTGTAGTAGATGGTGTCGTTGAACAGCACGGTGTCCTGGGGAACCACGCCGATGGCGGCCCTGAGGCTGGCCTGGGTGACCTTGGTGATGTCCTGGCCATCGATGGTGATGCGCCCGCCAACCGCGTCGTAGAAGCGGAACAGCAGTCTTGAGACCGTCGACTTGCCGGCGCCGCTGGGCCCGACGATGGCGACGGAGCCACCGGCGGGCACCGTGAAGGAGACGTCTTCCAAGATGGTGCGGCCCGGCCCGTAGCCGAAATTGACCTTATCGAACACGATCTCGCCACCGGTGACCGTCAAAGGCTTGGCGCCGGGAGCGTCCATGATCTCGGGCTCACGCCCGATGAGGGCGAACATGGTTTCCATATCGGTGAGCGACCGCTTGATCTCGCGGTAGACGAAGCCGAGGAAATTAAGGGGAAGGTAAAGCTGGGTCATATAGGTGTTGACCAGGACGAAGTCGCCGACGGTCATGGTGCCGCCGACCACGCCCTCGCCCGCCATGATCATGACGATGATAAGGCCCAAGGCGATGATCAGGCCCTGGCCCACATTCAGCATCGACAGCGAGCTTTTCGACAACACCGCGGCCCGTTCATAGCGCGCCAGCGCCTGGTCGTAGCGCCCGGCTTCATGGTCCTCATTGCCGAAATATTTGACGGTCTCGAAATTGAGCAGGCTGTCGATCGCCTTGGTGTTGGCCTCGCTGTCGCTGGCGTTCATCTCGCGGCGGAATTTGAGCCGCCATTCGGTCACCATCAGGGTGAAGGTGATGTAGGAGCCGATGGTGAGGAAGGTGACGGCGGCGAAACGAAAGTCGTAAAGCGCCCACAGGATGCCGCACACCACCAAAATCTCCAGCACCGTGGGCACGATGTTGAACAGCATGAAGGCGAGGAGGAATTCGATGCCCTTGGTGCCGCGCTCGATCGCCCGGCTAAGGCCGCCGGTCTGGCGGTCGAGGTGGAACCGCAAGGAAAGGCCGTGCAGGTGGCGGAAGACCTGGAGCGCCACGGTGCGGATGGCGCGCTGGCCGACCTTGGCGAACACCGCGTCGCGCAACTCGCCGAACGCCACCGTCATGAGCCGCAGCAATCCATAGGCGCCGATGAGGGCGAGCGGCAGCACCAGGGCGGTGGAGGCCGCGCCGGCCTTGATGGAGAGGGCATCGATCATGCCCTTATAGACAATGGGCACGTAGACATTGGCGCCCATGGCCCCGACTAAAAGCAACAGCGCCACCACCACCCGGGCGCGCAACTCCAACGCGCCCTTGGGCCACAGATAGGGCGCCAGCATCGCCAGGGCCCGGAACTCGAAGCGGGACTTGCCGGTGTCCGGTGGATTGGGCTCAGTGTTCATTCAAGGTTGCGGTGCTCATGATGGCAATCGCAAGT
>CBDUSV010000181.1:0-6076 GCA_965369885.1 uncultured bacterium | reverse complement strand
GCTCGATCTCGGGGAGTGACTGGAGCAAACGGTGGATCAATCGCCCGCGCAGGAAACCCTCGCCGCCATCGGGCCCGATGGGGGACCTCACTGTTGGCTCATCTGGGGGTTCATCCGCCGCCCTGGGCCGTGACGGCGTCAGGGTTGCGGGGCCGTGCTCAGTCGGCGCCGGGGTCTCGGCCCAAGGCGGCAGGGGGCCGGCCACCGGCGTATCGGAACCAAGGCTCTCATCGGCTTCGGGCTCGGCGCCCTGGGCATGGGCGAGGCGCAGGCCCGGCCCGGCCCAGCCCGCGGCCGAAATCGTGGTGAAATCGAACTCGGCGGCCTCGGCGGTGCCATCAAGCCCGGCCCGGGCCTGGTTGTACCAGCAATCGGGCGCCGTCTCATTGCGGCCACGCCAGCCACAGATGTAAAGCCGGTCCTCGGCCCGGGTCATGGCGACATAGAGCAGGCGGCGGTATTCCTCGGCGCCCAAGCGTTCTGCTTCCGTGCGCGCCGCCTTTGCCACCTCGTCTAAGTCCTTGCTATGTGGCGGCCATAGCGGCAGTTGAAGCCCGCTCGCCGGGTCTGCGCCCCACAACAAACGATGGCGGCTTCTCGGCATCTGCACGGTGTCGGGCAGGAACACCACCGGCGCTTCCAGTCCCTTGGCGCCGTGGATCGTCATCACCCGGACCTCGTTGCGTTCGCTGTGCTCCAGGTCGCGTTTGATCTGGGTGTGGCCGGCCTCGATCCAATGGAGGAAGCCCTGCAGCGACGGCGCTGCGGTGCGTTCATAGGAAAGCGCGAGCGCGAGGAATTCATTGATCGGATCATCGGCCTCGGGGCCGAGCCGGCGCAGCAACTTCTTGCGCCCGCCCAGGGTGTTGAGCACATGGGCGTAAAACTCGAAAGGCCTGAGATAATCGACCTTGGCGAGCAGACCGCTGAGGCCATCGAAGGCGGCGCCATATCTTGGGGCATCTTGTTGGGCCTTGGCCCGCAAGCGCCGCCACAGGCTTACCCCGCTGCGGTCATGGGCGAGATCGAACAAGTCGTCTTCACCGAGGCCGGCCAGCGGCCCCTTGAGGACGGTGGCGAGCATCAGGTCGTCGTCCGGCAACAACAGGAATTGGCCAAGGGCGATCAAATCCATCACCGCCATTTGTTCGGTGAGCACCATGCGGTCGACGCCGGCCACCGGCACGTCCAACTGCTTGAGCGCGCGGACCAGCTCCTCGACGAAACCGGTGCGTTGGCGCACCAGAACCATGACGTCTCCGGGGCGCAGCGCCCGGCCCTTGGATTGCAACTCCTCGCCGGACGTGATCCACCCCCTGATGGTCTCGGCAATGACCATGGCAAGGCGGCGGCGGGGCGCCATGTCCGGTTCAGCCGAGACCGGAAGCGGCCATGGTGTCGCCGGCGCCGGTTCGGCGGGCTCGACCAGCGGCCACAGTTCAACCAGCCCGGCCTGGCCCTTGCGCCACACCTGGTGTTGGATGACCTGGCCCGGCGGCGCGACACCGTCACTGGCGCCAGGGACGGCGAAGACCGCATCGACGGCTTCCAGCACCGAGGTGGTGGAGCGGAATGAGATATCGAGGCCGAGATTGCGCCATTTGCCGCCGCAATCCTGGACCTTTGCCGTGAAATGGGCGCGCATGCGTTCGAACGCGGCGGGGTCGGCGCCCTGGAAACTGAAGATCGACTGCTTGGAATCGCCGACGGCGAAGACGGTGCGCACGGTCTCGGACGCCCCGGCGCCGGCGAAAAACTCCTCCGCCAGGGCCTGGATGATCTGCCACTGTTCGGAATTGGTGTCCTGGGATTCATCGACCAGGATATGATCCAAGCCGCCATCCAGTTTGAACAGCACCCAGGGTGCCCGGTCCGGGGTCTGCAGCAGATCGCGGGTCTTGAGGATCAGATCGTCGTAATCCAACAAGCCCCGCGTTGCCTTGTGGCGCTCATAGGCCTCCAACAACCCGACACCGAGTGTGAGTGCCGCGATGGTGGCGTGGGCCACCAGGACTTTCCTGCGCCGGTCGGCCACCGCGACCAAGCGCTCGGCCTCACAGGCCAGGGCCTCCCGGGCGCCGGGATGGCCATCGGCGGCGGGTTTGGTGATCAATCTCTTGCGCACGGTGCCTTCGTCGGTGAGGAACAGAGCGCAATACTCGTCGAATGTGGCAGCGCGGGCCTTGGGGCTATCCAGCCACCGGGAGATGGTCTGGCCCCGGCGGCCGTCCGCCTCCGAACCCTCCGCCAATGCCGCCACGGCGCCGCGCAAGGCCTCGACATCGAAGGCTTGGTCTAGGCTGGCGGCATCGATGACGGTCTCGTCGGTGTCGTTTTCGCTGACCTCGAAGATCCGGCGCACCACCCCTGCCAGGCCATCCACATCGCCATGGGCCGCAAGCAGGCTTCTCAGCCGGTTGCGGGCGCCGACCAGCGCCGCCATCAGATCGGTGAAGGCGTCTTCATGGACATGGCCGGTGGCTTCGGCCAGGGCCTGGGTCAGGGCGTGATGCTCACCGCCGTCCCGCGCCTGGACTAAGATGTCCTCGCGCGCGGCGTCCAGCATCTCGGCGGCTGAGCGTTCGTCCATGACCTGGAAATGGGGGGCGAGGCCGGCCTCGACCGGGAAGCGGCGCAGCAGGGATTGGCAAAAGGCATGGATGGTCTCGATCTTCATGGCCCCGGGCACGTCGAGTACCCGGGCGAACAAACCCCTGGCGGCAGCGCACTTCTCGGCGTCCGGGGCATGGCCGATGAGCTCGGCAAGCTCAGCCTTGAGCTTGTCCCCATCCGAGATCGCCCAGTCGCCCAGGCGTCTCAGGATGCGGTTGGCCATCTCGGCCGCCGCCGCCTTGGTGAAGGTGAGACAGAGGATACGTTCCGGTGCGGTGCCATGGAGCATGAGGGCGAGGACCCGGTCGGTCAGGACCTTGGTCTTGCCGGTGCCCGCCGACGCCGCCACCCACACCGAGGCTTCGGGATTGGCCGCCGGGCGCTGGGCCGCGCTGGGATCGAGATCCACCGTCATGATCCGCCGTCGCCGCCCTGGTCAAGTCCGCTCGACCATTCCTTGACCCGGGCAAGATGGTCATAGGACCCGAAGCGCGGTGCCTTGTCGGGCCGGGGCCGCGCCAGATAGGGGGTCTTGGGGTCGTCGAAGCGCGCCACCAGGCGTTCGAAGCCGGCCAAGGCATCGTCGATCAGCGCCGCGATATCGCCCCGGATCGGCTTGTCCTCGCCGGCGGGATCGCCGCCGCTAAGCCGCCAATAGCCCAGCGCCGTGACATTGGCGGCGGGCACGCCTTTGAAGCCGCCGCCCCGCGCCATCACCGCTTCCAACAACAACTGGGGCGCGAAGCCGTTCTCCACATCGCCACGGCTTGGGATACTGCCGGTCTTGTAATCGATGATGGCCAGATCGCCGGTGGCGGTGACCCGGTCGATGCGGTCGGCCTTGGCGACCAGGAGGAATTCCCCCGCTGGGCCGCTGATCCGCAACTCGCCCCGGCATTCGCTGCCCAGCGGCTGGACATGGGCGCGGCGGTGGCCTTCATGGGCAATGAACCACCTGGCAGTGCGCTCAAAGCGCGGCCACCAGAACGCCCAGATGCCGGGCCGGTCAAGGGCGCTTGCAAACGCCTCGCGGCCGATCTCGATCAAGCGCCGGTAGGCCGCGTCATCCAAGTCACCGCGCCATTCCCGCTGAAATTGGTCCAGCGCATGGTGGATGAAACTGCCGCGGTCGGCGGCGCCGGGATCGGCATCGATGGCATCTAAGGGCCTGAGCTTGAGGATATGGCGGGCATAGATGGCATAGGGATCGCGCATCCAGGTCTCGATTTCTGTCACCGACAACCGCCGCGGGCGCACCGCGACCGGCGGACAGGGGCTGGGCCGGACGGGCTTGTCATAAGCGCCGGGCCGATCCAGCGCCTGTTGCAAGGAGAGCCATCTCTTTTTCCCCTCGCCCAGTAAGTACTCGGCGGCAACCGGACCCATCACATTGTCGAGACGCAACAACCAGCGCGACGGCACCGTCGGCGTGCCCTCGACCCTGGTCGCGCGGGTCAGGGTGACCTCGGGGGCCGAGAATGCCTGGGTGAAATCATGGGCGGCGAGACCGATGCGGCGCTCCAGTGGCGGCAGGCCGAAATCGTGGCGCATGGGCCGGCTCAGCCACGGGTCCGGGTCCGGGTCCGGCGGCCAGGTCGCTTCGTTGAGGCCGCCGAGGATCATCAGATCGGCGTGCTGAAGACGCGCTTCCAGAAGTCCCCAGATGTTGAGACGGGGGTGGCCAACCGGCCGTGGTCGCGCCACCCGTCCGCTGAGCAGCGCATCCAGCAGCGCCGGGTAGCGCGCGCCATCGATGGCGGGGAAGTCCTCGGCGGCGGCGTGAAGCTCGGAGATGAAACCGGCCAAGGCCTCGCCGTCAGTGCCGGACCAAAGGCCCTTTGCCCCGTTGCCGTCATCCGTGCCCCCGGCAGTTCCACAGGCCAAGCTCTCGGCGAAGGCGACATGGCGCGCCACCAGGTCTTTAAGGGGAACGCCGCGCCCTCCCAGCGCCTGGGCAAAGGGCTCGGCGGCCTTAGCGATGGGCTCGAGCCAGGCGATGATGCCGTCCAAGCCCTCGGGCCCATAGGCGCCATCCTTCGCCGCACCGAGCGCCGCAATGAGCCCCGCGAAGCCCGGCGCCGGCCTGGGGCCGCGCAAGGCCGCAAGCTCCAACCGGCGCGCGAAGGTGCGGAACAGCCCGGCCGCCTCACCGCCCATGGCCACCGGATGCTTGAGGGTGGCGAGCAGGGCAAGGGGCGTCACCCGGTCCGCCATCATCTGGGCCACCAGGCGCAGGAACGCCCCGGGCGGCGTCGTCGCCAGGGGAACGCCGGCGGAATCGTCGATCTCTATGTTCCAGCGCCTGAGCTCGGCGGCGACGCGCCGGGCCAGGCCCCGGTCCGGGGTGACCAGGGCGGCGGTCTTGTCCGGATGCTCCAAGGTCTCGCGCATCATCAGGGCGATGGCGGCGGCTTCCTCCTGGGGGCCGGAACAATCAAGGCGGACGACGCCTTCAAGCGCTTCGGCCAGCGCCAAGGTCTCGCCCGGCCCGGTCTCCACTGGGGTCTCTGGCGGGGCCAGGGCGTGGGCAATCAGAAGCTGGCGCGCCGGCGCGGTCTCACCAATTCCCGGCGCCGGCCAATCCCTGACCGCATCAGGGGCAACGCCCAAATGGTCCAACAATCGCGCTAGGGAGAATTGGGGATGACTTGCATCAAGCGATTGCCAGCCGGCTGGGTCCGCGGCCTGATCCAGGCCGGGCAGCACCACCGCGCCCAAAGGCAGGCTCGCCACCACCTTGAGAAGATCGGCGGTCGCCGGGATCGTTCCGGTCGATCCCGCCGCGATCACCGGGGCGGTGGGCGGCCGGTTGCGCCAGGCCTCGGCCTGGGCCTCGATCACCAGAGTGCGCCGTGTCGCCGCATCCACCGCGCCCTCTTCCTTGAGCATGCCGGGCCAGTGATCGGTCACGATCTTGAGGAATTCGAGGGTTTCCTGCCAGTGCCGGGCATAGTCCTCGGGCACCAAATCGGCCAGGCCGCCGAAGCCGATCCGCTCGGTATGGACCTGGTCGACCAGGCGCGCCAGCTCGGCGGCGAGCCGGGCCGCCTGATCGGGACCCGGCGGCTCGGCCCAGCTTTCGATGCCGTATTGCAGCACCAATTGGGACAACAGCAATTGGCGCCGCATGCCCGCCATCGCCATGGGCAATCCTATTTCGCCTATGCCGAATTCGGCGTCCCCGGCGATGACCAGTTCGTCTTCGTCCAAATCGCCCAGGGGAATCATGCGCGGCAGGACCATGGCCTGGGTCCCGCCGAGGCGGCGGAACGCCTCGGAGAGGCTGCGGCAGGCGCGCCGCGTCGGCAGCAGGACGGTGACATCGGCCAAAGCCAGCGGATCCGAGGCGATGTCGGCGCCGGCGTCCTTGAGCCGCGCCCCGATGCCGGCGGCAAGGGCATCGACGAAGGGCTTGCCGGCGGGGATGTTGTAGATCTCAGGGATCGTGGTCATGGCTTGCCGC
>CBDUSV010000180.1:0-6083 GCA_965369885.1 uncultured bacterium | reverse complement strand
GGCCGGCTCGTCGCCTTCCCCACCGAGACGGTTTACGGCCTCGGCGCCGACGCCACAGATGACCGGGCGGTGGCGGCGGTCTTTGCCGCCAAGGGACGGCCCCGCTTCAATCCCCTGATCATCCATTTCACCGACGCCGATGCCGCCGCCGGCCAGGCCGAATTCGACCGCCGCGCCGATGATCTCGCCCAGGCCTTTTGGCCCGGCCCCCTCACCTTGGTGCTGCGCCGCGGGGCCGGGACTTCGATTTCGTTGTTGGCGAGCGCCGGGCTCGACACCATGGCGGTGCGGGTTCCCGGCCATGACGTCGCCCAATCCTTGCTCAGCGCCGTGGGCCGGCCCCTGGCGGCGCCCAGCGCCAACCGCTCCGGCACGCTCAGCCCGACCACGGCGGCCCATGTGGCGGCGTCCCTTGGCGACGCGCCCGCCATGATTCTCGACGGCGGCGCTTGTGCTCTCGGCATCGAATCGGCGGTGGTCGATCTCTCCGGCGGTCAGGCCCGGCTGTTGCGTCCGGGCGCGGTGACCCGCGAATCCATCGAGGCGGTGATCGGCCCCCTTGCCCCCGGTGCCATCATCCCGAGCGCCGGCGTCCCCGGCGCCATCAGCTCGCCGGGCATGGCCGGGCGCCATTACGCGCCGTCCCGCCCGCTCCGCCTCGAGGCCAAGACGCCCGGGACTGGCGAGGCCTTTCTCGCCTTCGGCCCCGATGCCCCCGCCGGGCCCGGCCCGAGCCTGAATTTAAGTCCCACGGGCGACATCGAGGAGGCCGCCGCCAATCTGTTCGCCATGCTGCGTCAGCTCGACTGCCCCGATGTGGCCGCCATCGCGGTGATGGCCGTGCCCGAAGCCGGATTGGGCGCCGCCATCAACGACCGGTTGCGCCGCGCCGCCGCCGGGCTTGCCGATCCCGAGCCCACGGGCTAGTGAAGGGGCATAATGAATGGCAATGGCGAAGGAACACAGATGAACAAAGCCCTGGCATCGGTTGATGATGCCCTGGCGCGGATCCGAGAGGTGGTCGGCGCCAAGGGCTGGATCGATGATGACGCCGCCATGGCGCCCTATGTGGTCGACGAGCGCGGGCTTTATCACGGCAGCTGCAAGGCGGTGGTGCGCCCGGCCAACCGCGAAGAGGTCATGGGCGTCATCCGGATCTGTGCCGAGGCCCGAATATCCGTGGTCCCCCAAGGCGGCAACACCGGCCTGGTCGGCGGCTCGGTGCCGCCGGCCGAGGGTGGCGGCATTGTTCTCGGGCTCGGGCGGATGAACCGGATCCGCGAGCTCGATACCCTCAACAACACCATGACCGTCGAGGCCGGCTGCATCCTCGCCGATCTGCAGGCCGCCGCCGAGGACGCCGGGCGCCTCTTCCCCTTGAGCCTGGGGGCGGAGGGCAGCTGCACGATCGG
The DNA here is from genome assembly GCA_965369885.1 of uncultured bacterium. Classification (GTDB taxonomy): domain Bacteria; phylum Pseudomonadota; class Alphaproteobacteria; order SMXQ01; family SMXQ01; genus JAZFWG01. The sequence continues at coordinate 4,671 of CBDUSV010000180.1, read as the reverse complement.
CGGCAATCTTTCGACCAATGCCGGCGGCGTCAGCGTGCTGCGCTACGGCAATGCCCGCGAACTGACGCTGGGCCTGGAAGTGGTGCTGCCGGACGGGCAGATGTGGGACGGGTTGCGCGGCTTGCGCAAGGACAATACCGGCTATGACCTCAAGCATCTGTTCATCGGCGCCGAAGGCACATTGGGCGTCATCACCGCCGCCGTGCTCAAGCTGTTCCCCCGGCCCGGCGCCCAGGAAACCGCCCTGGTGGCGGTGCCAAAGCTCGGCGATGTCATGGGCCTGTTGGCCGACGCCCGCGATGTAACCGGCGATGCGGTCACCGCCTTCGAGCTGATGCCGGCCATCGGCATTGATCTGGTGGTCAAGCATTTCCCCGATCTAACGGCGCCGATGAAGACGGAAACCCCGTGGTTTGTGCTGATCCAGCTGTCGGCGGGCAACATCGGGGCGAGCGATAGCGAGAGCGCGCTACGGCTTTGTCTCGAAGGTTTCCTGGAAAAGGCCTTCGCCGCCGGCACCGTCAGCGACGCCGTCATCGCCACCAGCCAGGCCCAGGCCCAGGAGCTATGGCGCATCCGCGAAGTCCTTCCCGAATCCCAGACCCGGGAAGGCGGCAGCATCAAGCATGACGTCTCGGTGCCGGTCTCGGCGATCGCCGATTTCATCACCCAGGCGAGCAAGCTGGTGGCCAAGGAAATGGCCGGGGTGCGCATTTTCCCCTTCGGCCATATCGGCGACGGCAATATCCACTTCAACCTGACCCAACCGCCGGAGATGGAGAAATCGGACTTCCTCGGCCATTGGAGCCACTTCAACCGGCTGGTCCATGATCTGGCGATGGAGATGGGGGGCAGCTTTTCGGCCGAACATGGCATCGGCCAGATCAAGCGCGACGAACTTCACCATTACCGGTCCGGGCTTGAGCTTGACCTCATGGGGCGGATCAAACATATGCTCGACCCAGACGGCATCATGAATCCGGGCAAGATTCTTAAAAGCCCCGCATCGGGCAAATCAACAGCGGATCAGGGAGTCCGATCAGGAGCGGATTAGGGATTCCGGAGAATAGAACGTGCCGTCGATCAGCACGCCGGAGCACAGCGCCGGGTCCTTGGCGAAGCCCTCGATCCGGGCCACCGGCGCGGTCGAGCTTTTGCCGTTGGAAACATAAATCTCCAGGGCGCCGTCGGCCTGCAACAGCGCATGGGGCTTGGCGCCATTGTCAAACCCGTTCAATTCGACGAATTGGACTCGGCTATCTTTGGCAAGCCTGGAATCAACCTCCCGCGCTTGGATGATGCGGACCTGTTTGGCCCGGCGATAACGGTACACCAGATCCCGCACGCCGCGGCGTTCGCCAAATGTGCCGGCGGCGGGCCGGGCCTCGAAGCCGGGGCGCGCGCCGGCGGCCGGCGCCGTGTTGGCCGCGGCGGTAATCTCGGCCTGGGTCGGGGCCGCGCCGGCAACCACGGTGTCGCCGCTGCGGTTAGCCGACGTGGAGGAGAATTCCGGCCATTGCACATCGGGTCCGGAGCCGGTGGCGAAGGCCACCTGGGTGCCGGCGCAGATCGGCTTGCCCTGCAGCGCCCGGGTCACGCGGCAGTCTTTGTTGGTCGTGGCCGACAGCACATGGTCCGCCGTGCCCTTACCGGTGGTCACCCATGACAGACCATCCACGGCAAAAGCCGCGATCGTCAGGGCCGTGGGCGCGGCACAGCCGCCGAGGGCCAGCAAGAGGGCAAATGGGGCAAGCTTCTTCATGAAGATAGTTTATGCCAATAAGGCAAAATTTGTGTTAACGGGCGGGGTTAAATTGGAGAATTTGACAACTTGACAAGGGGGTTATTAACGATTGTTAAGCCCCTACTGCCGCTTGCCACGCCAAGATCACGAATATTGGGGATTTCTCTCTCAAGCCCGAACCCGAGGGCGCTTAGGCGCGGCGATGGGCCTGGATATGGGGCACCAGGGAGCGGTCGCCGAGGCGCAACACCATGGCGTCCTCGCTTGTGGCGCAGATCTCCGCGAGCTCCAGGAACAGCCGCCCGCACACGGTCTCGCCCCACAGCCAGTCGGCCAGGATCACGTCGGAACTGGCCCCGGGCCGAGCCGTCGCCGCCTCGAAATAATAGGCCTTGAGATCATCGGTCGCCCACTTCAGCAGCTGGCCAATGCCGATGTCGGGCCGGGGCGATGGGGTGGCCTGATCGGTAATGAAATCGGCCACCAAACGGGCGATGTCGGCGGGCTCGAGCCCGGAAATGCCATAGGTGGTCCGCCCGCGGGCCTTGACCGCCATGTCGTACCACGGCCGCAAAAGTTCGATCTCCCCGGCCAGGGCCTTGAAGCGGCTCTCATGGTCGTCCAAGCCCTGGTCCGGAACCGCCAGATTGACCGGGCAGGACCAGCCTTCCAGGTCCAAAGGCGGGCCCGGCGGCGGGTCGGGAAAATCGGCCAGAACCGGCCCCTCGGGCGCCTCGAACAGGGCCAAGAGCGCCTCCAGCACCCGGCGCTGGAATGCCGGTTCATTGGGGGCGCCGAACGGGCGGCCGAGCTCGAAATCGACCGCCAGGGCCCGGGGTGGGGCGATCTGTTCGGTATGGCGGCGGATCAGGCTGATTCCGGCGGTCGGCAGCCCGGCGCGTTCAAGATAATGGCTGAGCCCGCCCACGGCGCGCGTGCATTGGGGTCAGACCGGGCAGAATATGACCCCATCGACCTTGTCGGCCTTGAGCAATCCTGCGACATCGGCGGCGGCGGCGGCCATCAGCTCGGGATGGGTGGCGCCCATGAAGGCATAGTGAAAATCGGCGATCTCGCCGATGACGCCGTCGTCACGGCATTCACGCAGGCGGTCGATGGGAAAGACGGTGTTGATATCTAACTGGAAGCCCGAACGGTCGAAGTTGGTGGAGCCGTGGCTCATCACCAGATCGGCGCTTTCGGTGGCGCCGGGGATGACCCGGTATTCGGCGCTGCCGGCCCCGAACGGCCGGTCATCGCGCCTATGCAGCCCGGCGGTGGTGATCAGCGCGATGCGGCGAGACGCCAGCGCCGGGCCCGTCGCCCAAGGGGCGGCGCCGAAGTCCGGCAGCTCCTGGCCGAGCATGCGCTTCTGTTGAGCCTCGGGCAGTTCTCGAACAAAGACCATGGTCACCCCTCTCAAGTTTTCGCCGGCAAGATATCGCCGGCGGCGGCACTTTGGGGCGAACCACCGGCGCCGTCAAGGCCCCGATGAGCTGGCGGCGTCAATGTGGCGGCGTGCCGAGCGCCCCGACATCAACACCACCCCCATGCACAGCACCATGAAGATCGCCGATGAATAGAAAATCCACACCGCCTGGCCGATATCGATCAGGTAACCATAGATCCACGGCGCAATACCGCCGCCGATGGACTGGCCGGAAAACACGAAGCCGAACACCTTGCCCATGGAGCCTTGCGGGCTGACGGTGCGGATCATCATGTCCCGCGCCGGGCGGATGACGCCGCTGATCAGACCGGCGGTGCTGAAGGCGAAGACCAGCAGGGTGTAGTGGAGATTGACCTCGCCGACGACTAAGACGATCACGGCAGAGGCGATCAGGCCACAGGCGGCGATGAGGTCATGGCGCTTGGTCTTGTCGGCGAACAACCCCCCGACCAGGACGCCGAAGGCGCTGGCGAACAGGAACCCGGTCAGCGCGCCACCGGCGGCGGCGACCGGGGTGTTGTGGAGGGCCACAAGCCCGGCTACGGCGAAGCTCCTGAGGCCGCCATTGGCCATCGACGACATGGCGAAGAACAGGAACAGGAACAGGATCGGCGGCGATGTCAGGATATGGGCGATGAGCTGCCAAGTGCCATAGGCCTGCTCTTCGCCGCCGGGGTTTTCCGTCTTGCGCTTCTTGGACTGGGCCAGGGCGATATTGTCGCCGATGATATTCCACTGAAAGATGAAACCGGCCAGCACCACCAAGCCGGCTAGCCCTGAGGCGATGAAGGCCATGCGCCAGCCCCAGAACTCGGCGATGGCGATGACCACCAGGGGCGCCAGCGCCGAGCCCAGATGGCCGCAGAAGGTGTGCACGCTGAACGAGCGGCCCATGTAGCCGCTGTCCATGCAGCTATCCATGATCGAGTAGTCGGCGGGGTGGAACACGCTGTTGCCGATGCCGACCACCACCACCAGGACCACCAGCACCCAGTAGGAATCGGCGATGCCGATCAGACCCAATCCGGCGGCGCACATGAAAAGACCGAAGAGCAGCACCACCTTGGCGCCGAGGAAGTCGACCAGGATGCCGGCCGGCAGCTGCAACACCCCGGCCGTGATGTGCTTGATGCTGAGCAGCAGGCCAAGGGCGGCATAGCTGATGCCGAGATGTTCGTGCATGTAGATGAACAGTGGCGGCAGGACCATCGAGTAATAATGGCTCATGAAATGCCCGGAACTCAACAGTCCGAGAATCTTGACCTGAGGCCGAATTAACCCCGTAGAAACCGCCATCCAAATCTCCCCCGAATTCACCCCAAATGTGCCGCGTTGTTATAGCACCCCAGCCCCACCGGGAAAACGCCATGGCGGGGAATTTGGCGGTTTTAGGGGATCTGGGGCATATCGAGGAGGGGAGTTGGGACGTAAGCCCGCCGCAGAGACCGGGACTACGAGTATATAAGAGTGGACGGGG